>JALTYD010000044.1:10173-21906 GCA_027046525.1 Pyrodictiaceae archaeon | reverse complement strand
ATAGTGCTCTAGGCCCATACAAGGGAGGAATAAGATATCATCCACAAACAGATGTATACGAAGTCATAGCACTAAGTATGATGATGACCTGGAAAAATTCTCTAGCAGGACTACCATATGGTGGTGGTAAAGGAGGTATAAGAGTAGATCCACATAAACTATCGCCTAGAGAACTAGAACAACTCTCTAGAAACTTCATACGAGGTATCTACAGGTTCATAGGCCCTGACACTGATATACCAGCACCAGATGTCTATACAAACCCCCAGATAATGGCATGGATGGCTGATGAATACTACATATTAACAGGAGATAATACCTTAGGAGTAATCACAGGTAAGCCAAAAACACTTGGAGGCTTAGATACTAGGATAATAGCTACTGGATTTGGAGGAGCAGTAGCAGCAAGAGAACTAGCAAAGAAAGTCTGGGGCTCGATAGAAGGTAAAACAGTGGCTGTACAAGGCTATGGAAATGCTGGTTACTATGCCGCGAAATTCCTCCACGAGATGGGTGCTATTGTTGTAGCAGTATCAGATAGTAGAGGAGGCATCTATAGCTCTAAAGGTATAAACCCTGATGAAGTAAAACAAGTAAAGAGTAAGACAGGCTCTGTAATATACTATGATAAAGCTGAGAAGAAGATAACAAACGAAGAAATACTAGTACTAGATGTTGATATACTAGTACCAGCAGCTATCGAGGATGTTATTACCGAGAAGAACGCTCCCGATGTTAAAGCAAAACTAGTAATTGAAGTTGCAAATGGCCCTGTAACAGCAAAAGCAGATGAAATACTCCACAGCAAAGGAATAATTGTAGCACCAGATATCTTAGCAAGCGCTGGAGGAGTAGTAGCAAGTCACATAGAATGGATGCACAACAGAACAGGAGGATACATCTCCGAAGAAGAAGCAAAAAGAAGACTAGAAACTACAATGGCAAACAATACAATAAAAGTATGGGACTTCTGGCACAAAGAAATCAACCCAGAGAAATACCCAATGAGAACAGCTGCATACGCACTAGCAGTCAATAGAGTAGTAGAAGCTATGAAATATAGAGGGTTGTTATAACCCCTATCATATTTTTCCCACCTCCTCTATTACATCTCTAACTAGGAGCTAGACTACCTAGAAGTATTTCGTAGAAGTGAGAAAAACAAATAGTTAGACTGCTCAAAAACCTGGTTTTCTACCACCTACAACATCTTTATTAACTAAGTTAGGTGGAACTTCTCCATTTTTGAATTTTAACAGATTTTCTAGAACTGCACAAGTCATCTTCTCTCTAGCTTCTCTAGTAGCACTCCCAATATGAGGTGCTAAAACTACATTTCTCAGCTTTGTCAGCTCGTGTCCTTCTTCAAGAGGTTCTTTCTCAAATACATCTAGACCTGCACCTGCAATCCAGCCCTCCTTCAATGCCCTTACAAGGCTATTAGTATCAATAACTGCTCCACGAGAACTATTCACTAGAATCGCAGTAGGCTTCATCTTTCTTAGTTCTTCTTCTCCAATCATATATCTAGTCTCTTTAGTTAATGGTACATGGATAGACACTATATCAGCTTCTCTGAGTAGTGTATCAAGATCAACATATTTTGCTCCAATATCCTTCTCAACTTCTTCTGGTGCTCGTCTTATATCGTAGTAGAGTACTTTCATACCAAAGCCTTTAGCCCCTATTCTAGCTACTGCTCTACCAATACGACCAAACCCTACTATACCTAACACTTTACCGTGAAGCTCCATTCCCAGTAGTAGTTCAGGGTGCCACCCAGTGCCACTTCTATACCATTCTCCACTCCTCACATATCTATCTGCTTCTACTATACGTCTATTTGTTGCCAGAATCAACGCCCAAGTTAGCTCTGCTGTAGACTCTGTAAGTACATGTGGAGTATTCGTTACATATATACCTAGTTTCGATGCACACTCAATATCAATATTGTCATAACCTACTGCATACTGGGATACTATACGTAGTCTATGTTTAGCGCCTTCTTCGAGTAGTCGGCAATCAATCTTATCAGTAAGTAGTGAGACTAGACCATCAACTTCCTTTATCTTTTCCAGGAGAACCTCGTATGGCGGATGTCTCCACTCCTCCCATAAATCAACATCAAACTCGTAGAAAAACTTCCTAAAACAAGGACCAGGGAGTCTTCTAGTTATAAAAATATGTGGCTTCATATAGACCACCGATGAATCCACTCATAATTGTTAGTCTTAGAGAGTTAAGGGTTTTACGTACCCTCTATGGTCAGGTACTATTGAGACAAGAGATTCAAACAATTCTAGATCTCCTTCTATCTCGACTGCTAGTCCTGCAGGTAAGTCTGAATATTTTAATCTATACGTAACTAGGAAAATCCACTCGATTCTAAACCTCCCAACTCTAACCTCTCTGTCGAGCCTAACAATATAATAAGCGGGGGTCGTAAATGATAGCCTATTATCCACTAGTACACCTATAGTAGCTATCCTACTAATAGTTCTTCTCGGTATGCATTTCTGTGGACAAACACATGGAACTATCCTAACATTGTACTCTACTCCTCTAAATAATCCAAAAATAACTCTCCTCTCAGCGACTAGCTTATTCAAGTAAGCATCATATTTAGACCAGCCTCGTCCAACTCCATAGAAGGGCTCTGTCACTTTATCTTCTCTCAAATCTATTAGAGTTTTGTAGACCTTTTCTCCCTCTCTCTGTCCATAGACTATGATATCTATATCATGTGCATTCTCCGGATCATAGCCAAGTCTACCACTCACTCCTATCCTATCATCTCCTGGCAAATACTCGATGAACTCTCTAGCATCAACACATATTTTCCTCCTGCAACTCTTCAACTTCTTCTTCAACTCTATAGGTGAGTAGAGCTCTGCTCTCCTAGCATCTAACATGTAGACTTTCTTGCCGCCTAGACAAGTATCTCTCCGATAGAAGACTGCTTGATCTCTCTTGATATCATCTATATGTACTATACGTGGAGAGAAATAGTACATGTTATTATCTGGCTGAAAACAGCCTTTTATAAAACCAATAGTACCCGTAGCTGTTCTAGCAATCCATCCTTCTATAGCATCGCCATATAGACATTTTATGCTCTTACACATTCTGGTACTTCTCTCCTTGCACACTCTAATGTCGACTGTAGGATTTTCGAAGAATAGCTTTGTATTCTTCTAAGCAAGTAGAAAATTTGTGGAATATCATCTACCCATTTTTCTCTAGCAAATACATCAACTTCTTTACAATAACTACCCCTGCAGAGCCTTGCAATACCACCTTTAACTTCAAGCCTAGTATCTTTCTCATGGAATGTAAATACAGAATTATCCCATGAGATAACAGTACCAGGATCAGTTCTAGCGATAACTATCTTGCTGTTAACTTCATATATCCTCCACCCACCACATACGTTCTCTACAACTCCACTCTTCCTGCTAGAGCGTGTAAGCATACAATCCATTTTCCTCAGAGATGATGCTATAGATTCTATAGACTCAGAAATAGATGCTAGTATTGTATTAGCTCTATTAAGAACTATTGAATCTGCTGGTTTTATACCACTCCTCACTTTTTTAGCAACTTCTAGCAGAGCTGTACTTACACCACTGAGCGAAACCAACCTTCCTACCCCCACGCCATAAACTCTTAGCCTCTATCTTAACTTTTATCCCAATGAATTTACTCTGCTAATCTCTCACCCTGATATACTCCCTTGTACCTCTCACTATAACCATAGCCTACTCTTATTAATACAAGCTGAGCGATCCTCGCACCCCTCTCTAGTAAAATACCTCTAGGATTTCCAACAACTAATAGAGCCTCGCCTTTCCCTCTGTATCCTGGATCCCAGACAGCGCACTGCACCATAGCTCCCATCCTAAGCAGACTACTTCTAGGAAAACACAAACCTACAGTTGTTTCAGGAATATAGACAGGATCTTTAAACACAATCTTGTAGAAACCAGGTTGTAAAAACCATTTATCTCCACTAATAGGTACAGTTCTCGGTACATATCTATCTCTAACACCCAGAATACCCTTCTCTATAAACAGCTCAATACTCTCAACACGGAGATCTACACCAGCAGGTTGTATTTGCTCGACATCGTATTTCTCCATCATAGCTAATACAGCTAGTTCTCCAGGCAGTGCCAACTACTACCACCAGCTATTTGATTTAGATTTGTCTCTACTTTTGAAGAATAGGGGCTAAAGAGTGGTCTATGGAACATGTGTCTCTACATGGGTATCTGTTGCACTCCGGATAAGCTCTCTAAAAGACTCGTCATCTAATATCCACGGACACGACTACATTATAAAAATATGTTGCGAAACAGAGAAACTAGATGATGCAAATCTCGTTATAGACCAGAAGATTCTAAAACAAATGCTCCATGACTGTCTTTCGGACATAAACTACAACTACCTAAACAAAGTACTAAGAACAGATAATGCCTCCTCCGAGCTACTCTCTAAATACGTCTATGACTGTATGCTAGAAAGACTTGCGAAACATAATAGTAGAGTAGCCTTAACGAGAGCCGAAGTATGTACACCTATAGGCGATTGCTCATACTACGTAGAACTTAAGAAAAGAGAGAATAGATAACATTAAACATAGATAGAGTAGTTTATGGAGTAAGAAACTTGTCCAGAACAACACACAATCAACATACGACAGAGAGACTATCAACAGGAGTGAGAGGATTTGATGAGCTAATAGGCGGTGGAATCCCTAGGGGGTTCTTTGTAGCAGTAGTTGGAGAACCAGGTACAGGAAAAACAATCTTCTGTATACACTTCATAGGCGAGGGGATAAAACAGAGAGACAAAAACATATATGTAACAACAGAAGAATCACGCGAAAGTATAATAAAACAAGCCTATCAACTAGGAATAGACTTTGAAGATGCTATCAATAGAAACCAGCTAATAATTATAGATGCATTAATGGGTCGTAGAGACGATCCATGGAGTCTAGACATACTAGATGTAGAAACAATGGTAAATAAAATCATAGAAGCTAAGAGACACCTCGGATTCGGGAGAGCAAGACTAGTAATAGACTCTATGAGTGCTTTTTGGCTAGATAAACCAGCAATGGCGCGAAAATACAGCTACTATATAAAGAAAGTCCTCTACAGATGGGATTTCACAGCACTACTAACAAGTCAGTATGCTGTCACAACTAGCCTAGGATTCGGCTTCGGGATAGAACACGTAGCAGATGGAATAATAAGATTTAGAAAAATTATCGTAAGAGGTGAATTAAAGAGATACGTCTTAGTAGAGAAGATGAGACAAACAAATCATAGCAGTAGAATGTACGAAATCGAGATAAAAACAGGTACTGGAATGATGATCAAAGGACCAACAATCTATAGGCGAGAAGATGTAGCACTACCATCTACAGTAACAGCAAGGATGATACTCTCTGAGCTACAAAAAATACTAGAGTCTCCTGAACCAGAAAATACTGATTAACTAGGATCATCAACAAGTAGGTGTCGAGCTATACCAGACAAGTGCAGAGTAGAACTATACGTAAAATGGGACTATAAAGCACTAAAACTCTGCATACACCACCACTACCTCATCATCGAGGGTAAAAACATCAGTATAAAGTTAGAGTCAAGAACAATTACTATAAATTCAAGCATAACAGTTAGCGAAGGAGAGTACGAAAACAACAAAGTGTTCTACGTAGATCTTCCCCAAGAAATCATCCCATTGAAACCACCAAGAATAGATATCGAAGATAGAATAGAAGTAGATGGATTCTCTTTTACCTATACAAATCTCGGCTTTGAAAAATACCTAACTATTATTCTCCCAGCCGAATACATCTATAAATACGCTATACTTACTACTAGGACATTAGCAGTTATAAGTTCACCTAGAAGAAAAACATTTACGGAGAATCTCGAAGAAGAAACAATACTATACTTTACATAAACGTCAAAACTTAAAACCCTGTAATACTACTTCTACCTCATATAGTCTTTCAACTATATAAACAAGGTACTACTCAGTTCTTACCTCCACTGGAAAAATAATACTGTAGCTCACGCAGGCTAATATAGTATTACATACATATTTATGTCTGATTAAGGTAAAGGCTCAGCAATGCCTAGTAGTTATACTTGCCAGAGAGGTGTTTCTACCATTGTACAAACACTCTGACAAACAACAGCTAAAACTCATACAGGATAGTCTTTATGATCCTAAGCTGGAGGAAGAAGCAAAAAAGCTCCTCCTAAGAGATATCTACGAAGAAGTAAGTAGTAGCTACACGGGGTATGCATCAAATGGTGGAAAGCTTGCTCCTCTACCAGAATGTGTGAAACAAACACTATGCTACGACGATACCCGGTTCTCCTACAATGCTATAAGAGTCCTCATGGCTAGATATCTCTCTCGGGACGAGAAAGGCAGATATACAGAAACACCATCAATGGTTATGAAGAGAGTAGCTCTAGGGCTATCACAGAATGTAGACGCAGAAAGGCTATATAAACTCCTCGTAGATGGGAAATTTCTATTCAATAGCCCAACTCTCTTCAACATGTACGTTAATGGTTCTCGAGGTACTCTATCAGCATGTTATGTTACACCAATCTACGACGATATGTACTCAATAATGGATACTGCTGTAGTACAAGCAATGACTTTCAAGTGGGGTGGAGGACAAGGATTCTCATTCTCAGAGCTAAGACCTAGATGGGATATAGTTAAAGGCACAGGTAGCTATAGTAGTGGCCCTCTAAGCTTCATACACATATACGATGCAGTAACTGAGAGTGTAAAACAAGGAGGAAAACGTAGAGGAGCAAATATGGGTATAATGCACATATGGCACCCCGATATTATAACACCTGGTTTCGATCCATGGGTTGCTCTTAGGAATAAACTTCCACCACAAGTTAGAAACATAATAGATGTATTTAGGGAACTGATCTCAGAACTATACAGCGAAGGCTACGAAGTCAGCCAAGAAATTAGAGAACTAGTCGAGAAGCTCTCAAGAGATGGTACATGGAGTGTAGAAGATGCTGGTTTTATACAAGCTAAGAAACCACCTCTACAAGATGCTAATCTAACTAACTTTAACATAAGCGTAGCAGTTAATGACTACTTCATGGAAGCAGTAGTAGGAGATAAAGACTGGTGGATGGTAAATCCGAGGCTATCTAGAGAAGGAGAAAATGGCATCTACAAAATACACTACACGATATCCAGATCTACTGGACTCGGAAGAATAGGAGAACTCATCGAGAAACAACCATGGCTTCTCAAAAACCCCTACCTAGGCATATATGAAGATATACTAGAAGACTCACTTAACTATGCGAGAAAAATACTCGTAGAACACGGCTACTCGTCAGATACTAAAAATCCTATAGCATGGAAATATCCTGCTCGGAGGATATGGAGAGAAATAATTGAAAATGCATGGGGTGGAGGAGATCCCGGCGTAGTATATCCTGATAACCACAATAAGTGGAATCCTACACCATGGCTAGGTGTAGCTACTACGACAAACCCGTGTTCGGAGCAGTGGCTCTATCCCTTTGAAAGCTGCAATCTAGGCAGTATTAGTATAGACAAATATATCTCAGATGGAATCTTCCACCTAGACGAGTTTATGAAAGATGTAGAACTAGCAGTAGATTCTCTAGACTCTATCATCGATGTAAATAAACACCCTGATCCTAGACATAACAAGGCGAACCAGTTTACTCGCAAGATAGGCTTAGGGATAATGGGTCTCGCCAATGCGCTAGCAAAACTAGAAATACCCTATGATAGTGATGAAGCAGTAGCATTTACACTTATTGTAATGGCATCTCTAGAAGTATTTGCCTGGAAGAGAAGCTGGGAACTTGGAGCAGAAAAAGGACATGCACCTGCATTTGAATGCAAGATGTACGATTGGAAGAAACAAAGCTGTCTAGAAGAAACAGAACCTGAAGAACTCGTGGAACTACATACGCCAGCTCTAGTAAAAGCAGGCCGTGTAGCTAAGATAAACAATAGCTATCTAGAACTAGAATACCACAGGCTGGAAATTCCTAAAGAAATCATCAATTCTCTGCCACAGGAATTTGCTACGAGGATTGAGAAGAATGGAAAAATAAAACTCGTACCACGTGAAACTCTCGAAAAAATACTCAGAGAAGTATTTGGTATATCTAGAGAAATATACTGGGAAGCTCTCAAGACAAATCCTCTACAAACTGCAAATAACCCTAGGTACCTATTAGCACTCGCGATATGGAATCCACTAGCATGCTGGGAGCTACTAAAAACATATGGTAGAATGGTTGGAGCACGAGCACCTAGAAATACTGTCACTACTACTGTAGCACCAACAGGTACTATAAGTATAATAGCTGGTACTAGTTCAGGAATAGAACCATTCTTTGCACTAGTCTACAAGAGACGTGTAGCAGTTGGAGAATTCTTAGAAGTAGTAAAACCCTTCAGAGATAAACTACTCGAAATAGCTAAGAAGTACAATTTACCTAGAACTATACTAAGCAAAATCTACAATATAATAGCTAGGTACAAAGGCTCGCTAAGAAACGCTCTACCAGAGCTAAGAGAAGAGCTAAGTCAGACAAACTATAGAGATATACTACAAGAACTAGAAGAACTAGCTAATAAATTCCCAACTAGCATGGACTTCCCACTCTGGTACCACTTAGCTCACCAGCTCGCTTCACAACTCTATGTAGATCAAGCTATAAGTAAAACAATAAATCTACCAAAAAATGCACCTATTGAACAAGTAGAAGCAATATACTTAACAGCATGGCTAGGAGGCTTAAAAGGTATAACAATATATCGCGATGAAAGTAAAGGACAACAAGTTATACTCTTTGGTGGAGATAATGGAGCTACTAGACAGAAAATTCTAAGAAAGACAAAGAGAGATGAGAAGAATAAGATAAGGTTAGAGATACCTAAGAAGAATGGTAGGAGAGGAACACTTGTTCTAGATATAACACAAAACTCTACGTGTCTTACATGTGAACGATAAGCAGAGAACAACTCAGCTTCTATTTCTACAAATACTACTAGTCTATACCTATGTCTGAACTATATCCCTATAGAGTATTACTAGCCTAGCTCCTACATAAACAGGGATAATAGACTATAGTGAAAATAGGTGGTACTCCATTCTATCAAAACAGCTAAATCTAGCTCCTCCAGTTAATGTAAAATTAGTATCCTATAACACAGAGGGATCCCGCCTCGTAGCAGTATCAGCTAGAGTATCAACGAGTAAGAAGCCTATTGAAGATCTATGGAGCATGGAGCCGGGAGAAATAAAAACTTGGATAAAAGAGCTTATCCGTAGATCACATGGTTCTCCTCTAGAACACTCCACATACACCTTCGAGATAGAATGCTCTAGAGTCTGTAGCCATCAGCTAGTTAGACATCGATTCGCTAGCTATACACAGCAGAGTATGAGATATAGTGAAGGATTTTTGAGGAAAACAGTGTTAGAGCTATGTAAGAAACTAGAAGTAGACTGTCCATCTAAGCCGTTAAAAAAAGAAGACTACAGAGTATACTCTGAGATAGCTAAGATAGCAGTACAGAGTCTACAACTAGAAGAGCTTGCAGAAGCTCTAAGTATAGGATTTGTCTACAATCCTAGGTGGAGTTATAAAATTATAGAGAAATACAATGACATCTATGCTAATAGTCTCTCTTCCTACTATTCTCTACTAGCAGACGACTTACACCGAGAAGATGCACGCTACTTGGTTCCTGCAGCTGTAAGAACTAGAATAGTTGCTACTATGAATGCAAGAGAGTTAGTAGAGAGTTTCTTGCCTTTGAGAATGTGTACTAGAGCTCAGTGGGAGATAAGGCTGCTAGCATGGAGAATTAGAGAGGAATTGCTCAGAGTACATCCTGAGATATTCAGTTATTCTGGGCCTCGATGTCTGCTAGAGGAGAATAGAGTAAGGTGGGACCCTGTAACTCTCGAAGAATATGCCTCTGGATCAGTTGAGCCAGCTATAGAGAGATGTCCCGAGCTTGTTCCACGCAATGGGATACCTAGATGTATTAGATATGCAAATTATACAAATAGTTATTAGTTGTATAATACTCTGTATCTTTCTTGGTCTCTAGCGGTGCTTCTTCTTCTCTGTTTCTTTCTGCCTAGCTACTTCTTTCTTAACATAGTCAATGAAGTCTTCTAGTTCCATACTTTCTCTATGAGTTGGTAGATTTACAATATAGATTCTCCCCGTTCTGTCAATAATTCTCAGTACATCTCTATCCTTGTAACGATATACATCTAGCTGTCTGTAGCCTAGTTTTTCTAGAGCTACTTGGTACTTTGTATAGATCCGCCTAGACATACTACAACATCCCATAGGAGAGATAGTGATACAGTAAAATGGATTAAAAATCATATCGTAGAATAGAGAAGTATATTAGTGCATAAACGCCAACTCGTTATCTATATAGAGCACGTAAGTTGTATAGTCTTAGGAACCCAATGGTGTACAATTATGTCTACAGCTATATACATAAGACTACCAAGAGAACTACTAGAAAAATTCGACGAAGTAGTACAACGTCATGGTCTATCAAGAAGTGAAGCAGTCAGAGAGGCAATGAAGCTATACATAAAGTATCTAGAAGCACCAAGTATCGAGAATATAAAAGCAATAGCTAGGGATTCTAGGATCAGAATAGATGAATTAGAGAGATACTATGTATAGGTGTCATTAGATGGTGAGTAAGAGTAAATTCATACTAGTAGATTCAACCGTTCTCATTAGACTAGCACTTGGCGAAGAAGGAGTCGAATTTGCTACTAATCTCTTCTCTAGGGCTGAGAGGAGAAGCGAAGAACTAGTAATACCGAGTATAGCATTATATGAGGCTATAGAGAAAGTACTAATAGCTCTTATTAGTAGAGAGACTGGTGCTACAAGAGTATCTGATGCTATTAAATCACTAAAAGACAAAACTATAAGGGCGAAATCCTACATTGATCTAGAGAGATTCGTATCCTATTTCTTCTATCTCCATTCTACAGGCAGGATAATGATCTATGGTGTACAAGCTGATGATATTGAGCAAAGTATCAAAATTGCAGCTAGATATAATCTACCTCTCAACGATGCCTTAATACTAGCTGTTGCTGAGAAGTTGAGAATACAGAAAATAGCTACATTTAGCGAAGAACTACGAAGAATTAGTGGCTATCAGTATCTCCCACCTTGATTAGTAGCTAAAACATAGTATGTAGTGACTAGTTATGGTAGAACAGCATAATATTGATCTTCAGTGGCTACGAGAAGAATCAATAAAATGTCTCAGGAGAGAAACCATAGATCGTCTACTGGGAGCTCTTGAAGTATGCGAAGATGAAGTAGAAATAGTAGTTGGTGATCTCAAGCTACTAATACCATGTAGTCAGCTGCTAAGTGCATGGGCGAATATTATTCATATCTTCTGTCTAAACGACTATGACCTCGGTAGAAGAATTATAGTGAGAGAAGGAGATATAGTAGTTGATATCGGTGCATATCTAGGTTTCTTTACTACTTATACTGCTTCGTTAGTAAAACCTTTCGGAAGAAGATTCCCTTTTTTTCCGTAAGCTTCTATCTTAGATCTATTTAACTTTACGAAAAACAACTGTTCCCCCTTTTTTCTATGTTATAAAACATTAAC
>JALTYD010000044.1:3835-10163 GCA_027046525.1 Pyrodictiaceae archaeon | reverse complement strand
AAATCGATCCTAGGCTCGTATGGATACGTGATGATGATATAAGAGAGCTAGTAGTTAAAGAGAATTGGGCTCGTTCTACAGCAAAAACAGGATATTTAGAAGAGATACCTACGTATAAAATTATAACAACACGTACTACAACTCTCTCTACTCTACTACAAAGTCATAAAATATCAGAAATTGATCTCCTCAAAATAGACGTAGAGGGTTTCGAAGAAGAGATACTAGAGATAGCTTATTCTAGAAACATACTAGATCCTAGAAAAATCAAACAAGTAATTGTTGAAGTACATTCAGATACGGTTGATCCTAGCTATATCAAAACTCTCCTACTAGAGAAAGGATACAAGGTTTACGAGAAACAATTCGGTAGAGAATGGAGCCAAGTAGTTTTAGTAGCTAGGCTCCATCTCTAGCTTCAAATCATTACTGGCCTCCTCAATCATCAGCAATAAGCCTCAGTGGGGATTCATCTAATATACTCATCTATTTTTATAAGAAACTTACTAGAGCCTTTTTACGAGTTTCTCAGGACTATACAACCTAGATGCAGCATAAGTAGCTAGAACTAGAGTAGCTACCAATGGAATAGTATGTTGTACAGCTCTAGCAATATCTCCTATAACAAAAGCTTTGATAGACACAGCAGTATGAGTATAAGGTATTATGTAGAGGAGAGTCTTTATGAGAGTAGGCATTGCCTCTATATCAATGAAGAGTATAGAGAAAAACACCATTACCGCTAAGCCAGTAATAATACTCGCTAGGAGTGTGGCTGCTCTCTGACCAGGAACTATCATTGTAACTAGCATGACTATCGCAAGAGTAACCATTACAGCTAGCATAGTCTGAGCTGCATGGAAAAATGCAACACCTGGTCCAAGATTAGCAGCAACTAGGTAGACATACGCAGTTACTGCAGCTACATCTAAGCCGCCTGCTATAAGAGCTGCTGTTAGAGATCCTAGGGCTTTACCTAGCACAAGTTCTCTCCCTCCAATAGGTGTTATTGCAAGCACTTCTCCAGTCCCTTGTTCTCTTTCTCGTGTAATAGAATCTGCAACAGCAATAGCAGAGGGGTTAAGTATAAAGAATACAGAAAAAGCTAGGAATCTAGCAAGTTCTGCGCGAGCTTCTACTTGTGGAGGTACTGCTACTCCTCCTCTTGTAACTGTATTAGTGACTATTCTAATCGGAGACAATATATAATCTGGCTCAACCGATACTCCTGCTCTTACAGCAAGTGTTTCTACTCTGAACCTAGAGACTTCGAGAGAGTACATATACAGGATACTATTGAGTATATTCCCTGCTTCTTCAGCAGCTGGGCTATCTACAACTTTGTAGAAATAGATAAGAGCTATTCTATCGAGACTTGTTACATTCTCTCCGAAATCTCCAGGTATGACTATTGTTGCTACTGCGCCTGGATAAGCTGTACAGCCCTTTATACTCTCGTTAGTATATATTATCTCGATTCTAAATCCTGGTGTGGCTCTAAAGGCAGCTTCTATCCTCGATAACAACTCTTTGCCTTCAACAGTCTCGTCACACATAATTACTACAACTAGTGCTTCTTGCTGAGTCTTTAATCCAGCAATCATTACACCTAGTAATGGAAATAACATTGCAGAAAATAACATAAGGAGTAAACTCCTACGGTCACGTATTATCTCAAGTGCTTCTTTCCAAGCAATAATAAGAGTACCGTATCTCATATTGATACACCACCTTTCACAGCTTTTACAAATGCATCTTCTAGAGTATCTGCATTATATTTCTCTATGAGATCTTTCGGCTTCCCTGTGTCGAGAATTCTACCATTAGCGATAAAAGCTACTCTATCAGCGAGTTTCTCTACCTCAAGCATATTATGGCTAGTCATAAGTACAGTTTGATTCCTCTTTGCAGCATGTTTAATAAACTCTCTAATAGTAACAGCACTATAGACATCTAAACCAGCAGTAGGTTCATCAAGTACAAGTAGTGGAGCATCTAGTGCTAGAGCTAGAGAGACAACTAGTTTCCTCTTCATACCTTTGCTATACTCTCCTGCTCTCCTATAGAGATCTCTGCCTAAGCCACTGATATTAGCTGCTCTCCATGCAAGCTTCTCTGCCTCAGCTCTGCTACGAGCATATAGCTTTGCGTAGAAGAGTAAATGTTCAAAACCTGTTAAACGAGGATAAATAGCTGATTCTTCAGGTACATATGCTATTCGCCCTCTCGCTCCCTTCCCAGTAATATCTTCTCCACATAGTAGTACACGCCCATTATCTGGTTTATAGATACCTAAAATCATTCTAATAGTAGTAGTTTTACCACTTCCATTAGGCCCTATTAGAGCAAATATCTCGGAACGTTTAAGTTTGAGATTAATAGGCCCTATCCTCGGCCCCTTCTTAAACTTTTTAACAATATTTTCTACAACAAGTACATTATCACATTCAAGTATTTTAACGGGGTACACTATGTATACGCTCCTTAACCCTATTAACCACGTCTAAGAGGAGATTTTAAGACATAGATAGATTTCTCTCCTGGTAACTTATCTCTACTAAGGATTACTTTATTAGTATCCATTCTTACTACCTTCCACTTCTTAGTAAATCTTAGAAAAGAATCAAGCGGATCTAGTGGGAGCTGCATCCCAGTAACCCAGTAGTGCATAGGAATTAACACCTTAGCCTTCAATTTCTCTGCTATCTCTATAGCTTCATGTGGTAGAATAGTATAGACATTACCTACAGGTACTAATACTACATCGATAGACCCTATACGGGTAACTTCTTCTTCGTTCAACGGTCTACCTATATCGCTGAGGTGTATTAGTCTTAAACCCTCTATTTCGATAATATATGCTACTACATGGCCTCTTATTCTTCCGTCAAATTCATCATGAGGTAGTCTGATTCCCTCTACGTTGAAGGGCCCGATACTGAATCTCCCCTCTTTCTCGTAGAGGATCTCTGTATCTCTATTAGTAACAACTTCCACAGCATCGTGATCATAATGTCTATGTGTTACAAGTACGTATTTTGCAACAGTCATAGGTGCTCTAAAATTTCTGCCCAAGCTAACGCCGTCATGGGGATCTATAACGAGGTTGATGTTACCATAGACTATCTCGAAACATGCATGTCCCCACCAGATTAACTCAATCATAATCTAACCCTAGCTTACTCATAGTTACTTTCCAAGGTAATTTCTGTAGCACTACAGCTCCTCTAGAAAATCTATAACAGCTTTAGTGATCGCTTTTGCCTGGCTCTTGGGGATATACTTAACTGCATACCTACATAGAACAGTATCAGTACTTTTAGCACAAACTATTTCTTCTCTACTATTTTCTCCTAACTTTCCTATATCGAGACTGAACTCTGCCTCTAAGACTCTCGATATAGCATGTTCGTATGTTTTTCTCCTCAGAAAGTATGCTGCACTATACAAGTCTTTTAGATACTTATCCTCTATAGTCACTAAGCCTAGACTAACTAAGAATGCAATATAAGCTGAAGCTGCCTTATAGTCTCCAACTAAGTCTGCAAATTCTCTAAGCCGTGGTGCTCTATTTTCTCTCACACTACTTAGGTGAGTATAAATAATAGAGTATTCCAGCCTAGATAACTTCCCTTCACTAAGTTCTTCTATCTTCCTACTATATGTTCTTATTCGTAGTCTTGATCGAGGTAGTCCATATATAGCTATTCTAAAAGTCTCTCTCTCGAAGACTTTCTTAGCTTCCTCGAATTCTCCTCTAAGTAGCTTAACTAGGTCAATTAATGCGGCTTCTTCACTCAACTTCTATCCCAGCTAGCTAGAAACATAGATATTAATGGATATTTAAGCTAAGAGCTACTAGTCTTATATTATTGGAAAAAGAATTATGAGAAAACAGTATCCAACGACAAGGGGCTATGAAGAAGAATCCGGGATCGTAGACATGGTCTATGAAGACCGCATACTGTTCTGAGCCCTAAGTATCTTAGAGCATATTTACGACCTACTAACTCCTACTATTCTGATGGTATGTAGCTAGTAAGTGGCGGTGTATAGTGAGTAGAGAGAAAAAATTCATAATAGGCATAGATGAAGCTGGTCGAGGACCAGTTATAGGCCCGATGATTGTAGTAGGATACTGTCTAGAAACTAGCCGGGTAGACTGGCTAGAGGAGATAGGAGTGAGAGATAGTAAAGACCTAACAAAAAATCAGAGAAATGAACTATACACAAGACTTGTAGACATGGCCGACTACTGGATATCTATAATAATTCCCCCTCAGATTATCGATCTACATAACCTTAACGAACTGGAATATAAAACAATAATCTATATCATCGAGAGAGCATCTATTGTACTCAAACATCAACTCAAGAAAATTATAGTAGATACTGTAGGTCCTCCCCAAAAACTTAAGAAAAAACTATCAAAGACATTCCCCCATGTAGAGATTATCGTAGAAACCAGAAGTGATAGAAAATACCCAATAGTCTCAGCTGCAAGTATTATAGCAAAGGTTGTACGTGATTCAATAATATCGTCTATTAGAGAAAAATACGGATTTCTAGGATCAGGTTATCCCCATGACCCCGCAACTAGAGAATGGATAAAAACATACTACAAGGAACACCCAGAGAATCCACCTTGGTTTATACGCCGCTCATGGAGTACTATAGCTATTCTCGCCCCTAAGTGGTATAGGAACAAGCCTAAGAAGATGCAAGGTATACAAACAAAGAACCTCTTTGACTATCTCTCGAAGAGGGACTAGATATACTCTCGCTCTGATACGGCCACAATCTTCATCGCAGCTAACTGCTCTGAAAAGCCCACCAATCTTCATTGCTCCTCCACTAGATACAGATTCTATAAATCCTTTATTAATTTGAAATCTAAGCGAATCTATAGGAGAAAATAGGTGTGTAGTATCTTTGGAAAAAGAATACAGAATACTAGTAGACTTTATCTCTAAGGTACTACATGTAATCATCAACAAGTATATAGGGATAGATAAAGCATATCAAGAAGTAGCAAAATCGTATAGAAAAGCTCTGAATACAATAAAGCCAAAGACACTATATAGAGCTTCATACAGAGTAGTCTCAGACTACTATACTCTTCGCTACATAGAAGAAAAGATCTATAGAAAACACGGTGGAACTAAGCGATTAGCTAGGCTCTGGCTACTCTATAGAGGGGAGCAATTAGCAGAAGAACTTAGCGAGCTTGGAGATCTAGAAAAGATAAAAAAGAAAATATCTAAAAACTTGCCTCAGAAACCTCCACTTCTCGAAGAAATAACTGATAAACTTAGTAGAGATGAACAGCTAGCTATAACATATTCTTTCCCTCTATGGTTTGTAAAAAAGCTAATACTTCTTCTAGGCTACGAAGAAACAGAGAAACTACTAGATTCTCTGAATAAAGAGAAATGGTGGATCCGAGTCAATACACTAAAAACAGATGTAGATAAAATAGCTCTAAGATTAGACGAGAGAGGAGTTATAGTCAGAGTAGATAAAGATCTACCGTATATGTTAGAAGTCTTAGACTACTCAGAACCTCTGCACCACTTAAGAGAAATGTGGACAGGCGAAATAGTTTTCCAAGACAAAGCATCAGCAATGGTAGTAGAAGCTCTAGACCCTCAACCAGGAGAAACTATATTCGATATGGCAGCTGCACCTGGAATTAAAGATACATTAATCATGCAGCTAACAAATAATCAAGCAAGAATCATAGCTGTAGATATCTCTAAGAGGAGAATTGAAAGAATGAAAAAAGTCCTAAAACTATATGGAGTAGATCTCTCAAAGATAGATCTCATTCAGTCTGATTCTACTCTAGTGAATATACGTAGAAGAATAGATAAGATATTGATAGATGCACCATGTACTAGTACAGGTGCGATGATAAAAGACCCTGCAATAAAAATACACCTAGGCAGTAGAGAATGGTCATCAAAATTCCCGCCCATTCAATACAAGATGATATTAAACTCTCTAGGATATAGTGGATCAGAAATAACATATGCTGTTTGTAGTATACTACCGGATGAAGCAGAAGAACACCTCGAGAAAATCCAGAACATAGTAGCAATACTAGATCCTAATATACCAGGTTGTACTGGATATAAACAATATAATATTGCAAATTCCGTAAAGAGATTCTTCCCACATATACATTCAACACAGGGGTTCTTCATTGCTAAGATAAAAGTAGGAGATAGAACAGAGTAGTGAAACCTACAGTACACTAATCTATGCTAAAAGCTCCTCCTCCTTCTCCGGCTACTCTGTCTCATAAGCATAGTAGTTAGCTCTATCT
>JALTYD010000044.1:3220-3825 GCA_027046525.1 Pyrodictiaceae archaeon | reverse complement strand
AAACTTTCGGTTTTAATTCATCAATAGCATCTTTCAGAGTTTCAAATAACTCTTTATCATAACTTATTTTTGATAAGAATTCTCTCCCCTCACTTGTTAACCTTAGTTTCTTCGTTCTAGGATTAGTTTCTGCATATCCAACATATAGTAGAGCTACTGTATCTTCATGAAGTTCTTTCGAGGTAGGTACATCTCCGACCATGTAGAAGTTATACCCAAGGTCGATATCCTTGTCTTTCTGTAGATAGTATATTAGGTGTGCTAAACTCCTCTCGTAGATACCTCCCTGCTCGTCCAATATCTTCAGAATAAGTAGTAGTCTACGTTTACGTTCATCTCTCTCTATGTGGCTAGGAGTTATTGCTGGTTTTGTTATTATGACTAGTTCTTTTTTCGTACCCCCTACTGGTTCTTTCTTTCTCTGCCCTGTTTTTGCCAGAATCTCACCCAACTAAGAAGGTTTAGTGCTAACCATTCCTAATAATATGTGTCCTTCCCTACTATAGTGTTATCTTTGAACAGTATCCTAGAACTTATAACCCAGTAAGCAACATGGGTTTCTGCTGGGTTAGAAAAGTATGCGCGTAAAACATGTAGAAGAAATA
>JALTYD010000044.1:1447-3210 GCA_027046525.1 Pyrodictiaceae archaeon | reverse complement strand
ACTTGGTTAAGAAAGCTTTAAAGAAATAGTAAAAAATAGGTTTATAACCACGAATTCCGTGTTTATAGGGTTAATAGACAAGATTAGTGAGAAGCACATGTGGTGTAATCGTAATGGTTAGGTATAAGCAGGTAGCTGACATACTTAGGATAATGAGGAATTTAGAGCAAGTTAGGAATATAGGTATAACAGCTCACGTAGACCATGGTAAAACAACTTTATCTGATTCACTACTAGCTGCTGCAGGTATAATATCTCAAAGAATAGCGGGTGAAGCTCTAGCATTAGACTATCTAGACGTAGAACAGAAGAGAGGTATAACTGTAAAATCTGCTAATATTAGTCTCTACCACGAGTACCAAGGAAAACCCTACGTAATTAACCTCGTAGATACACCAGGCCATGTAGACTTCAGCGGCCATGTTACTAGGAGCCTAAGGATGATAGATGGAGCTATAGTAGTAGTAGATGCTGTCGAAGGAGTGATGCCACAAACTGAGACTGTTCTCAGACAGAGTCTCGAAGAAGGAGTAAGACCAATACTATTCATAAACAAAGTTGACCGCTTAATCAAGGAACTAAAATATACACCTCAGCAGATACAACAGCGATTCTTAGAAATAATAAAAGAAGTAAACAACCTGATCCAGCTATACGCTGATGCAAAATTCCGCAAGAAGTGGATACTCAACCCAATGGAGGGAACAGTATTATTCGGAAGTGCTAGAGATAAATGGGGAATATCTATACCTATGGTCCAGAAGAAGGGGATAAAATTCAGCGATATAATTGAAGCTTACAATAGAGGTAGAGAAGCAGTAGAAGAATTTGCTGCAAAGGTAGCTCCACTACATGAAGCAGTACTAGATGCTGTAGTAAAGTATATGCCCAACCCTATCGAGGCACAAAAATACAGAATCGCTAGAATATGGAGAGGAGAAATAGAGAGTGATGTAGGTAGGGCAATGGTCAACGTAGATCCAGAAGGACCACTTGTATTCGCAATAGCTGCAATGAGAATAGATCCAAAGATAAAACGCCTTGTAGCTACAGGACGTGTATTCAGCGGAACACTACGCCAAGGCGAAGAAGTATGGCTTGTAGGAGCCAACAGACCTGCAAAGCTCCTCCAGGTAAGCATCTACATGGGGCCAGATAGAGAGGTCGTCGATGAAATACCTGCTGGAAATATAGGGGCAGCACTTGGGCTCGAAGATGCGAGAAGTGGTGAAACAGTAGTATCTATAGACGTAAAAGATAAAGTAGCACCTTTCGAGAAACTCAGATATGTATCAGAACCAGTAGTAACAGTAGCAGTTGAGCCGAAAAACCCAAAAGAACTAACAAAACTAATAGATGCATTATACAAGCTAAGCATAGAAGATCCTACGATACACGTTAAGATAAACCAAGAAACAGGAGAATACCTTCTAAGTGGGATGGGGCCTCTACACATAGAGATATCGCTGTGGTGGCTAAAAGAGACATACAAACTAGAAGTAAAAACTAGCCCCCCAATAGTAGTCTATAGAGAAGCTATTAGAGCAGCTAGCCAAGTATTCGAAGGAAAAAGCCCTAATAAACACAATAAGTTCTACCTATCTGTAGAGCCGCTAGACGAGGAGACGATAAAACTAATACAGGTAGGAGAAATAACAGAGGATCAAGAGCCACAACTAAGAGCTAGAATACTTAGAGATAAAGCCGGATGGGAATACGACGAAGCAAGAAGAATATGGGCCATAGATGAGAATATAAACATA
>JALTYD010000044.1:0-1437 GCA_027046525.1 Pyrodictiaceae archaeon | reverse complement strand
AACAGTAGGTATACAGCATCTAAGAGAAGTAAGAGATACAATCATCCAGGCTTTCAGGCTTGCAATGAGAGAAGGACCACTAGCAAGAGAACCGGTTAGAGGCGTAAAGGTTATTCTACATGACGCAGTAGTACACGAAGATCCTGCACATAGAGGTCCAGCTCAGATCTACCCTGCTGTAAGAAATGCTATCTATGCTGGAATGCTCACATCTAAGATAACATTACTAGAACCTATACAGAAATTAGATATTAGAGTACCACAAGACTATGTTAGTAATGTTATCGCAGTAATATCTAAGAAAAGAGGCAAAATAGTAGACATGAAAGAACACGGTCTAGTCATGAGAATACTAGGAGAAATACCTGTTGCAGAAAGCTTCGACCTAGCAGCAGAACTAAGAAGTGCTACACAAGGAAGAGCTTTCTGGGGAACAGAATTCAGTAGATGGGCGCCAGTCCCAGAAAATCTACTACTCGATACAGTAAAGAAGATAAGAGAGAGGAAAGGACTCAATCCAGAACCACCAAAAGCTGAAGACTTTATATCACCTTACTAATTCTCAACAGAAACATACGAATAGTAGGAGGAGAATAGCCTACACATTAAGAAATTAATACTATTTCATACTACCATTTAATGGTGTTAGCCAATGATCCTTCTTAAACGACATAGGAAGATACCTCTCCGCGCAAAAGACATAATGTCTGAACCCCCTATAACAGCAACACTTGAAACAACAATAGCATACGTAGCTTCTCTAATGAGAAAAAATGGTATCGGAAGTGTACTCATAGTTGACGAGAAAGGAGTGCTGAGAGGTATTGTAACAGAAAGAGATATAGTATTTGCATCATCAGAAGGCTGGAACCCTAAAGAACATAAAGCATGGGAGATAATGACAGAGAACCCAATAACAGTTAGCCCTGAAGACGACATAATAACAGTAATACGTAAAATGCGTGATGTTAATATCAGACACTTACCAGTAGTGAAAGATAATGAACCAGTCGGAGTCATCTCCATAAGAGATATCCTCGATGTTATATGGACATTAGCTGGGCTAGGCTTGGGTCTCACAGAGTCTTAGTCAAACAACTAGCAAGAATAAGTCTCTACTACCCATAGCTAAAGCTTTAGCCTCTCTTTTCCTTACTAATCACAGACCCCTATCCTGTTGCATAAGCCATATAGTTAAACGTGTCTATACATCTATAGTAGGAATTGGTAGTAGTAAATGATGAACAACGACTACTACGCACGATTACACTATGTACTCAATGGAGTGGAAGTAATACTAGATATTGCTGAGAGAGGACTGAAAGCATCAGGTAAAGATAGAACAATACACCTAAGAATAGGCAAAGACCTCTTCATGAAAGATGTATACGATAAAAGTTATGGAGAAATCATCTCAAGCCTACTACTGGCTTATCC
>JALTYD010000043.1:20434-21938 GCA_027046525.1 Pyrodictiaceae archaeon | reverse complement strand
GTATTATATACAATAAATGCCAGTGTTATTTGGGTAATAGATGCTTGTATTATATCATAATATAGCCTAGTATTATAATACTGTAGTAGAGATAGACTAGGGGAGGATAAAACTACTGTGAGAAAAATAGGACTACTAATAGCTCTACTAATAGTCTTGGCGATCCTCACTAAACTCAGTACTATACAGGCTGTAAATCTATCTATGCCTCAGCCTAGACTACCTATATCTAATCCTGTTAAGCTAAACTGTACTTCTGAAGATACTACAGGACTAGGTGTAGATAGTCCATTATGTAGATCAGTAGAGTATATAGCTACTGGTGGGTTTATAGATAGTTTGAGTATTAGAATATTTCAAGATGTTTCAGGGTCTATATGGGATTACTCAGAGCTCACTATATCTGTAGAATTATATGATCATTATGGTAGTCTTTTATCGAGTGGTTCAGGTACAGTATTTATTCCCTGGTGGAACAATTCTGCTATAGTAGATGTAAACTTGTTGAGTAGTGTGGGAGAAGTAGATGTAGGAGAGATAAACATAGTAGTTAATTGTCAGAATCTGTACTTCTGTTTCTGGTTCTGGTGTTTTGTAGTACCATGCTAGTTGAGTAGAGTATTATGATATTTTTGTCTTCCTCGTTGTTATATACTCGTAGACTAAATAGAGTGCTATAGCTGATAGGACTATCCCTGCGAGAATAAGAACATTTACCCATTCGATCTCTACTTCGTAGATAGCTACGAGTTTATACGGTTTATCTATATCTAGCATTAGTATTTTCCTCTGACCCAGCTCTCTATACTCTCCATTGACTATGTATCCTTTGAGGGTGCGGGAAGAAATAACACCTGGTAGTTTCTCGGGGAGGTATACTGGGAATTTAGTATCTTCTTCGAGCCATAATTCTTTCGTACCTAGTGGTCCTTCTATCTCGATTTTATATTCACGAGTATATACTGCTCTAACTCTTACTGGTTTCTCTATAGATAGTGAGAGACTAGGAGTATTAGACTGTATTTCTCCTTCCCATCCACGGAATCTAAGACGTATATTTGTTGAGAGAGTTATCGTCTCTCTTGCTTTTTCCTCGAATATGCTACCCTTACGTACCCAGTATTCTTCTGAGCCTGTCGGGTCTTCGACTACTACTCTGTAGTAAGTTGAGTATACTGGTAGTATATCTAGTACTCCGTCGACTCTAACGATATATGTACCAGGTACAACTTCTATAGCATCACCATTACCTATTATTTTTAGATCTTCTAGTACGCTACGTGTACCATTTCCATAGTCTATTATCTCCTCCATCTTAATAACAACTGTAGCTCCTGCTTCGACTATTTTTGTATCTACTACTGCTTCATTAGCTCCATATATTTTAACTGGGTAGAATTTCTTGTAGAATGCTTTGACTGTTGTAGGCGAAGTTATTGGTAGAGTAAGAGTAGAGTTATCTGGATCTATACCTGTACTCCATGAGCTAAACCTATAGAGAACG
>JALTYD010000043.1:15956-20424 GCA_027046525.1 Pyrodictiaceae archaeon | reverse complement strand
GAGAACGTCTACGCTAAGTATTTCTCTAGGAGCATTAAAAGTAAAGAGACTACCTTTTTCAACCCAGAATGAATATACTTCACCTGTGGCCTCGATAACAACCTGGACGAGATACTCTTCTATGTAGTCAGGTGTATATGTACCAGGCGAAGAAAGAACTATACAGTTATCTCTAGAGGCGAAAACTCTATCAATAAGCCATCCTCTAAAAACTAGCCTTGTATCAGGCTGGAGATATATTATCTTAGACTCTATACATATCCTAGAACCAGATTCAATAGGTATACCATCACCTGGAGGTAGAATTAGGAGTTTATCTTCTACAAAGAAGGATAACTCGGTATGTTGTGTATTGAGTAGTATAGGTCTAGAAGGATACTCAGCATATACTATATCTACTACACTGTATAGAGGTGTTGTAGAGAAAACTAGCATAATAAAATATATGAAGACTCTATACTTATCTCTACGAGTAGCCATTATATAAACCCGTTGGAGAGAAATAAATATAAGGCTTATTTTTAAACCATACCCTCTCTACGTATACTTGTTGTCTTCTTCCGGGGTAAGAATTCTGGGAGGAGTATGACTATAGTAGCGATAATAGCTACAGCTACTACATCAAATGAGATAAACTGGACAACTCCGTAGAGATAAGGAGCTCCAGCTATAAATCTTCCTATAATGTTTTCTCTCTCTACACGTTCTAGAGTAACTCTATTATCTCCACGAGTTGTAACTATCCCGTTTTTATCAATATCTATAACTCTATGAAGTACTGGTATACATCTCCCCATCAAGCAGTAGTTAAAGAATACTATGTCTCCTATACTGTAATCCCATCCATCACTATCAAGTATTAAGACTATACTATTCCTTGGTATTGATGGATACATACTATCAGTAGCTACATATCTTAGCTCTACTTCTTCTCTAAGGATACCTACTAGCTCTACTATACTCAGAGATAGTATGAGAACGAGTACTGCAGTAGTAGTTACAACTAACAGACTATGGAGTTTCAACAAGGATAATCACTCTCGCTACTCTGTCTTGTTCTACACGTGGCTGTACTGTGAAGTTATAGTATCTCGTAGTTGTATCGATATATATGTTCTGTGTAGAACTCCTAGATACTATAGTTCCATCCCAAGTTTCTAGGGTAATTTCTACGTTATAGCTCCCGACATACGTAGGATCGATGACACGTACTCCAATTTCTACATAGTCTATGAAGCTCCCCCGATAACCATTATCTATATCGATAAAACCTAGATACTCAACAATTATTTCTACTCTACTAACTACTACTAATCCTGTGCCCCCGGCTCTCGACACATCTTCTTGTGGGAGAATTAGCATAGTACTATAGACTGGGTATGTTTTACTCCCCAACTCGAGAACTAAGAGTACTGTTATAGAGACTAGCAAAGATAATCCTATTATTCGTGCTATTCGTAGAATCGATACCAAGATAGTAGGCCCACGTAGTGCGTAGTAGTACTTAGATCCCATGGAAGTATACCATCTAGCTTCTTTTAATTGTTCTGGAAAATATTGTTAAAACTATAGTAAAAAAGTAATAGATTTCTTCATTGGAGAGTCTATCTTAGTGCCTCTCTAGAGCTATTGTGTAGTTGTCTGTATAATCATTACTTCAACATAGTATACATCTTTGGGGTTAACAGGAGATGCGAAAGTCACTGATGTTGTTACTGGTGTAGTAGTGGTAGTAGTAATAGTTGTTGTAGCTTGACCCGATACAAGTACATTCTGTGTTTGATCATACAATAGTACTATAATAGTATAGTCTCCTGTTTCTGCTGGATCCCACTCGATATTAACACCAGTTATACCACACGTAGTACCTACACAGCCAGCTGCAAAATTCACACTATTTACAGCATCATTTGCCTCAGGAGAAAGTACTGCTACAAGACCAGTACCTCCAGCTCTACTTACACTATCAGAATCTAGTGTTAGCTGTACAGCATATACTGTTGATAATGCAAATAATAGAGCTAGAAAACCAACTAGAGCTAATCTCTTCTTCAATTCATAGACCCTCCTCTGATGGTAGAATTCCTATATAGTATTTTATATATATGTTTCGGCGAAATATTACATGTTCATATTTATATTTTTCTATACAAAATTTGTATACGCCTAGCAGACTATGATTACTGTACTATTTTTATGTGTTTGATATGTTTCTATTCCAGATGATCTTATTCTTTATATTAAAGTATTACTATAGGTGATCCTCTTCAGAGTATGCATCTATATTGTTAGCTGGAAACTTCTTTGAACACGTGTATATGTGGATGGCTTTATTAAACCTTTAACACTGTTTAAGTAGAGCGGGTAGGTGTATTCTACTACTAGCGAGGGTAGTTACTATGGCGCTTGAAGTTGTTGACCTAGTTGTTGATGTTGAAGGTAAACGTGTCATAGATAGAGTTAGTCTCGAGGTGGAGAGAGGACGGATAGTAGCATTAATGGGGCCTAATGGTAGTGGTAAGACAAGTCTTGTCTATGCTATTATGGGTCATCCACGCTACGAAGTAGTGAGTGGAGATATTATCCTAGATGGTGAGAGTATTAAAGAACTACCTACACATAAGAGAGTACTAAAAGGTGTAATGCTAGGATTCCAAAACCCTGTGGAAGTACCTGGTGTTAAACTCTCGACACTTATAATTGCTGCACGTAATAAACTTGATGGAAAGAGTGAAC
Organism: Pyrodictiaceae archaeon; assembly: GCA_027046525.1. GTDB lineage: Archaea > Thermoproteota > Thermoprotei_A > Sulfolobales > Pyrodictiaceae > JALTYD01. Next base: position 17,688 of record JALTYD010000043.1, on the reverse strand, counting down.
TACTTAAAATCGATCCTAGTGTATTCTCGGAGATAAAGAAGTATAGAGAGATTGTAGGTGTTAGTGACGAGCTACTTTACCGAGAAGCTAATGTTGGATTTAGTGGTGGAGAGAAGAAACGCGCAGAGATACTACAGTTAGTTTCTCTTAGGCCAAAGTATATTCTACTCGATGAACCAGATAGTGGATTAGATGTTGATGGTGTTAGAGATGTTGCAAGAGCTGTTGAAACACTACGCGAAGATGGTAGAGGTATATTAATTATAACTCACTATGCACGTATCCTCGAGTTCCTAGAACCAGATGAAGTACTAGTACTCGTAGATGGACGTATAGTTGATCGTGGTGGGCCGGAGTTAGCTAGACGTATCGAGAGAGAAGGATACGAAGCCTATCTATCACATAGCTAGTCCATAGGGGTGTCTAGAGTGGGTAGTGGGGTACGTGTAGTCGAGGAGCTTATACGTGCTAAGAGTGTAGATGAGATACTTGGCTATGTTAAACCCTATCCTAAAGAAGTTGAGATTAGAGGGCGGATAGAAAGAGGGCTTATAGAAGAGCTCTCTAAGGCTAAGAAAGAACCTGACTGGATGAGGAGGTTCCGTCTAAGAGCTCTAGAAGCTTTCGAGAAACTACCTACACCTAGATGGCTCTACGGTATAGAGGAGATAGATCTAGAAGAAATAGCCTACTATGTTAAGCCTAAAGCTGGGCTAGCTGAAGCATGGGAAGATCTACCTGATTGGGTTAGAGAAGCTTATCAAAAACTAGGATTACCAGAGGCAGAAGCTAGAGCACTTGCAGGACTTACTGCTGTATTTGATAGTGAAGCTGTTTTGAAGAGGAGTAAACAAGATTTGAGTGATAAAGGTGTAATTGTGATGCCGATGGATGAAGCTGTTAGAAAATATCCTGATATCGTGAAGGAGTATTTTGGACGTGTATATCCCTGTCATGAGCATAAGTTCTCGGCGCTACACTGTGCACTTTGGAGTGGTGGAGCATTTACTTATGTACCACCTGGAGTTAGAGTTGAACAGCCCATTGAGGCTTTCTTCTTTATAGGTAGTGAGCTCGAGGGCCAGTTCGAGCATACACTAGTAGTTGCTGGCGAGAATAGCTATATACATTTTATAGAAGGTTGTGCTGCACCTATAATGAGGAGGTATAGTTTTCACGATGGAATGGTAGAACTGTATGCACATAGAGGTGCTAGACTTTACTTCTCAACTATACAGAACTGGAGTAGAAATATCGTAAACTTCAACAATAAGAGGGGTATAGCTGAAGAAAGAGCTCATATAGAGTGGCTCGAAGGTAGTATCGGTAGTAAGATAACATTTACTTATCCAACTACTATTCTTAGAGGTAGAGGTTCTACTACTAAGAATGTCTCTGTCTCTCTTGCACATGGACCAGTTGCTAAAGATGTAGGAGCTAAGGCTATCCATATAGGAGAAGATACTAAGAGCTATATTATATCAAAAGGCATAAGCGGAGATGGCGGTCTCACTACCTATAGAGGACTAGTAAAGATTGTTAGAGGGGCAAAGAGGAGTTATTCACATGTCCAGTGTGATAGCCTTATACTAGATGATAAGAGCAAAGCATATACTTTCCCGAGGAACGAAGTAGATGAACCTACAGCTGAAGTCGGCCATGAAGCTAGCGTAGGGAGACTAGGAGAGAATCAACTATTCTACCTAGGTACTAGAGGTCTCAGCGAGGGCGA
>JALTYD010000043.1:14363-15946 GCA_027046525.1 Pyrodictiaceae archaeon | reverse complement strand
ATGCTCTAAAAGGACTACCTATCGAAGTTGTTAGTGTACGATCTAAGGTTATTGAACTCGAGTTTAGCGAACTAGGTGCTGTAGGCTAGTCATTTAGCAATAATTCTATTTGTAGCTTAATCAGAGGGTGGAGAGAATGGTAGTAGAGCTGGGAGAAGAAGTAGAGAAACTAGTCAAGAGGAGAGAATGGCAGCTAATTGCTGATTCTCCTACAACTAAGTACTATACTGATTGGAGCTCCTTTGATAAATATACTAGACAGGGGCCGGAGAAGCTAGACTACCAAGAACCTGTAGGCGATTGGAGTAGTATTCTTGGACCATGCGGTACTAGTAGAGCTGGACGTAGACTAGCAGGTATCTTAGCTAAGCCTACTGAGTCTAAACTACTAGCTGTTCACTACTACTATCTAGTAGATGAACCCATACTATACGAAGTAGATAATAGAGTATCTGATGTTGCAGTATGTATACCATCGTCTAGTACTTGGGCTAGTCAACATATAGTTATCCGTGTAGAGCCTAAGTCTAGGTCTAAGCTACTCTTCTACTTACCTAGAAGAGCTCCTGGTAGTACAGTTGTAGAACTCTTAGTAGGAGATAGTGCTCATCTAGATATCGCAATGATACTAGAGCCTAGCAGCGAGTATCCAAATGCATTTATTATTAGGAAGAGTATAGGTAGAGATGCAGTAGTATCATCTGGGTTACTAGTAGTAGGTTCTTCTGTAGCAAGAGTAGAAGATGATGCTATACTAGTAGGGAGGAGTTCTGAGTATAGATATAGTGGTCTCACTATTGGGCGTAGAGAAGCCTGGATAGACTATATAGCTAATATCATCCAAGCTGCTCCATCGACTAAAGGAATTGCTAGAGTTGGAGGTATAGCTCTCGACTCTTCTAAAATAGTCACTAGAGGACTAGCTAAAGTCTTAGAAGAAGGTACTAAGTCTTATAGTTTATTTGAAGCAGAAGTATTAATTCTAGGTAGTAGAGCTTCAGGATATACAGCACCTATGATGGAGATAGATACTGGTGATGTAGAATACGCGACACATCATGCAGCACAGTACAAAGAGCCTGAAGAAATTATGTTCTACTTAGCTAGCAGAGGTCTCTCGCCAGAAGAATCTCTCTCTTTAATTATACGTGGGAAAATCGAAGTAGTTCTTGGAGAAGTAAGGAATAAAGAATTAGTAGAAAAAGCTTGGAGTATAGTAGAGAAATACTCATTATTTTCCTAGAGCTAAGGACTTGATCTCCTGTAGAGATGTATAGCTACAGCGAGATCGAAGAGAGCTGTCCCAACACTCTTATATACTTTGAATTCTTTCCCACAGAACTTCTTTTCTCCCCTTAGTACTTCTCGCATCTCTATGAGTTCATAAGCTGTCTTAGCATCTTCTGACTCGTTTTCTACGCCTTCTCTAGTATCTACGAGTACACATCCTGCTCTTCTAGGTATTTCGGGATCTAGTTCTCTTACTGGCTTAGGAGCACCTATACTAACAATGTATGTTCCAGGACTGACTATCTGAGCACTTAATACTGGGTTTGTAGAAGTAGTTGCTGTCACAATTACAT
>JALTYD010000043.1:10779-14353 GCA_027046525.1 Pyrodictiaceae archaeon | reverse complement strand
CAATTACATTTGACTCCTTCTGTACATCTTCTCGGCTAGCAACTCTTGCTGCAAAATCTCTAAATCTCTCAGATAGTTTCTCGGCTTTCGACTTATCAGTATCATGAATTAGTATCTTATCGAAGGGGTATATCCGTGTTAGTACTTCTAAGTGGTAGCTTCCTTGTACACCAGCACCTATTAGTCCTAGTACTCCGCCGCCCCGGAAACCCATTAGTTCTAGAGCTAGTGCTGATGCAGAAGCTGTCCTCCAACCAGTAGCTGGAGCAGCATCTGCTTCGAGCAGGAGCTCGCCACTACGTGCATCGAATAATAATAGTATACCTCTAATAAGCGGAAGTCCATGTCTAGGATTCTCAGGATATACGCCTACGAGTTTTACTGCGTAGTACCCTAGGCCGCTTGAAGGCATTACACCAAACCAGCTGCCTCTAGTACCTAGTGCAGTACGTAGAGGTACTTCGACATCTTCAGAGAGTAGTATATGTCTGATATCTTCTACTAGTTCTATCGGGTTGACAGTTTTATCTACTTCCTGGCTATGTAGTCTTACAACCAACTCGTCTACACCATTGCTTGATATAGTATAGTACATAGTAGTAAACATTTACTAGATCTACTCCTCTCAGACACTAGCTACATAACATGTAGAATAATATAGTAGGAAAACAAAAGACTATTATTTCCACGTACATGTTTTTGTCTGATTTAGTAGTTCTTCTAGTAGATCTACATATCTCTCTATGCCGAGGTATTCTGGTGCTTCAACGTGTCCAGCTTCTACTACTATTAGTCTGCCACAGTTACTTCTATCTACTATACGTCTCATTTCATCTTCTAGTACCAGAGGGTCTTCTGTTCCATAGAATACTAGTAGAGGCTTATTTATCGCCATGATGTACTTTGGCCCAAATTCTGTACTTATATCAGCTAGTATTTCTCCATAAAATCCTGCTAAACTACCTAGCCATGCAGGGAATGGTGTATATGCATCTAGCCACCTAGGTATGACATCTTCGAGAGAATAATATGGACTATCGGCCGCGATAGCATCTACTTCTGGCAGTTTTGTACCTGCTACAACTGCTAGTGCTCCACCCATGCTAAAACCTACTAGTATGATATCGTAGCCTGGGTATAGTCTTTCTACCTCTTTGACAACAGTTTCTACATCAAATACTTCTCTAGGCCCTATTGTAGTCTTCCCACCGCTTTCTCCATGACCTCTAAAATCAAAGAGTACAACTATGTATCCACGTCTAGATAGCTCTGATGCTAGTTCTAATAATCCTTCTGATGCTTTACATGAAGTATATCCATGCATTAGTATGTATACAGCTCTCTTAGTCTCTGTAGGAGGCTCTATTAGCCATACACTTATATTAACACCATCTACTGTTGCTAGTCCAAACTCTCTATAGGATAAGCCATAGTCAGATGGTGTAGCTGTATATGTACATCTCTCTGGATTAAGTGAGCTATAAGCTATGTAGAATGGTATAACGAAGAATACTAGTGCTACTACAACTATAGCTCCTCCAGCTACGTACTTCTTCTTAATCCTAAAAGGCACCTATATACACCAATAATGGGATAGAAGTGGGCTCTAGTATTTACATATAACTATATAGGAGTACTAACTTATCTTTACGTTAGATAACTACTAGTGTTCAGATATCGAGTAGTTTATTCCTAGCTAACAACTAACTAGGCACTTAGATCTCTATATGACTGGGCCTCTCGGTGCTTTTCTTTCTTCTTCTGGCCTAACTTTTACAATACCATAATGAATAGCACAACTCACACAGTAGAATTTCTCGACCGGGTATCTCATTATGATTGCTCCTTTCTTCTCTAGTTCTCTAGCAAGCTGAGGATCTACTGGGCTATATGTCCTCATAACTCTTATTGCTTTATCTCTGGGTATTAGTCTTCCACAGTTATCACATTGGACAGTATCTGTATGTCCTTTTGCTCCTTTATGTCTACCTCTACTCTTTCTCTTCTTAGGCATATTCTGCCCCGAAGCTATAGGGGCTCTTTAGGGTTATTTAATGCTCTCGTACTATCCTAGTCTTGTTTTTGTTTAAATTTTAGTTTAGTTTTTAAGCCTAGGCCAGTGATGAGTAGTTCTGAGTTTAGTAGTCTATTGAGTACATATAGTATTATAGTCGTAGTAGCTGTAGTAGCTAGTAGAGCTGTATATGCTACTGTAGTATTCCCAGCTACGAGTGAACCGAATATTGTAGGAGGACCAAGTACTATTGATGCACCCATTAGTGCTATAGCTGTAGGATTTTGAGGTATTCCTATCATCTGTAGAGCAAGACCTGAAAGAACAGCTACCATCCAGATTATGCCTATAAATGTACCAGCTGTCCTAGTATCTCTAGCAAATCCACCTAGGATTACACCTAGCATAGCTGCACCCATCATAGCTACTAATGCTCCAGCGAAGAATATAATAATACCACTCTTGCCTAGCATGTCTATCATTGTTGATAGAGCACCGCCTCCAGCAACTCCACCTGTTACTTTAGACATATAGTAGTACCAAGATGCGCCAAACAACCCTATATTTACTATCGATACAGCTAGTGCTCCTACAACTTTAGCAAGACCTATGAATACTCGCTCAACTGGCTGAGATAGTAGAGTCTCAAATGTCTTATCCTCTTTCTCTTGAGCCATACTTAGAGCACCATACTGGCCAGCTATTGCTATTAGCATAGCTACTATGAAGAAACTAGATGAAACTGCTGCTACGATCGCGTTTGCTTCTTCGCCGACTAGTACTTTTCCACCAACAACTACTCTAGGCTCTACAACTGGTTCTATTTCTAGTACAGCTGGATCAACACCATAGTTTTCTAGTAGAGATTCTTGGAGAAACTTTCTAAATAGCGATGGAATAGTCTCTAGTATCTCTAGTTTACTCATACCAGCGATAGATAGTGATTCTAGCTCAGCTACTATCTCGAGTTTAGGGAGAACTCCTTGAGAGCCTCTTAGAATTGATAAGACTGATTCACTAAATCCTCTCGGTATGATTAGTATAACAGGTGTTTCTCCTACTTCTTCTAAGCTACTATAGACTTCGCCTACTAGTCCAGCTTCTCTCAACTTAGCTACAACGCTACGTGATAGTGGGTGTTCATCCTCCAGGACAACACTTATCTTAGTCTCTGCGATTGTTTTAGCAGCTTCTTCTACACCAAATTCTACGAGACTACCCATAGCTATGAACATTACAGGTATAAAGAGAAAACTAGCTATCATCTGTGGGTTTCTAAATATAGAAATAAGCTCTTTCCAGATAAGAGACTTAAGCTTGCCCACTAGGCTTTCACCTTTATAGGAGATTTAATAGCTTCTAGGAAAACTTCTTCTAGGTTTACTGCACTATATCTCGATTTGAGCTCATCTACGTAGCCTTCAGCAATTATCTTGCCTTTGTGTATAATAGCTACTCTCTCACATAGTGTCTCTACTTCTAGCATATTATGACTACTTAGTAGTACTGTTATCCCGTAGTCTGCTACGTATTTTTTTATCAGACTCCTAATCTCTATAC
>JALTYD010000043.1:6972-10769 GCA_027046525.1 Pyrodictiaceae archaeon | reverse complement strand
TCTCTATACTCCTCTCAACATCTAGCCCAGAAGTAGGCTCATCAAGTATAGCAAGCCTAGGCTTCGAAGCAAGAACTACTGAGAGAGCAAGTATTCTCTTCATACCTTTACTATATCTTCTAACAGGCTGTTTTAGAGACTCGCCTAGCTCTGATATCTTAACTGCTTCTTCTATAGCTTCTTCTGCTTCTCTTCCTTCGAGTCTCGTATGGATCATAAATTTTATGAAGTCTATCCCTCTGAGATCTCTATATGCACCTGCTTCCTCGGGGAAGTAAGAGAGATATCTTCTAACAGTTAGTGGTTCTTTTACAACATCGTAGCCGAATACTCGAGCATATCCACTAGTAGGTTTGAGTATAGTAGCTATAATTCTAAGTGTAGTTGTTTTACCAGAGCCGTTGGGGCCTATTAAGCCGTAGATTTCTGCTTCTTCTACACTAAATGTTACTCCATCAACACCTTTTATACCTCCTGGGTATATTTTAACGAGATTTCTAACTTCTACAGCTCTACGTGTAGTTGTAGATAACAATATACTGTACCTCCACTACCCTGTATCGTCTGTTTCCACCACTACTGTGTGGTATTACCATTTTATATTATATAATATATAATGTATAGTCTAGTGTGGATTTTAACCAATCTATCTCCAAGTATTACTGTATTCAGCTAGTTCATCAGACTTTGGTAGCGTATTTTCTATACTCTATAGATGATATGATTATAGCTAGGTCTATAGCTAGTATACCATATGCTTCGGCTAGAGCTACACTCGGCCATCCAATAAGCCATTCAACAACTACGAAGAGTACTGGCGATAATACACCGATAGCTGCTACGTATCTACCTAGAGTAGATCCTCTCTTCGCAAGACCTATACCTATTGCTATTATAGCTAGATCCATCTGTATAAAGAACCAAGAAGATACAAATACATGGGGTCTTGTACCACTTGGATATACTCCTATTAGTGCGAGAAATAATCCAGCTATAAAGACGAAACTAGCTCCTACTACTTCCATCTTCTCTCTAGATAGACTATAGAGACCTATAGAATAACCTACTACTAGTAAACCTGTAGCTATTAAGCCATAGTTGTATAGCCATGGCTTATTAGCATCTATGCCTCCGAGATCACTAAATGCATGTTCTAAGAGTCTAAACCATGGATTAATATACCATGAAGCAGCTATTATAATCCACGCTACTATAATAGCAACTAGTCCAAGTACCCAGAGTCTCTCTAGTAGTTTAGGCATCTCGTAGCTCCTCGCTAGTTTCAGCTCTCTACTACCACTACTTTTGTTTACTCGCTGTAGAGGTAATTAAGTAGTGGTGTAGAAGGCTTGAGTAAGTATATAGTTGCTGAAGATAGAGGTGTATATGTTGTTGTCTGGTTTAATAGGCCTGAGAAACTAAATGCATTTACACTAGAGATGTGGAGACATCTTGGAGAAGTAGTTGAAGATTATTGTGGGAAAGAGAAGATAATCGTACTACGTGGTAGAGGAAGAGCTTTTAGCGCAGGCGATGATATACCGTCTATGTATAGCTTAGATAGCCTGGATAGCTCAGAGTCATTCTTCAGAGAACTCTATAGAGCTGTAGAGAGAGTAGCTAGTTGTAGAGAGCCTATAGTATCTGTTGTTGATGGATATGCATTTGGAGGAGGTGCAGAAATACTACTTGTTTCAGATATAGTTATTGCTACTAGAAACTCTCTCTTCTCGTACCCAGAAGGACTTATTGGATTACTACCACCTATACTACTAACTCTAGGCAGTTATAGTGTTGGATGGAGGAGAGCAAAAGCCCTCGCACTTCTAGCTAGTAGATTATCAGCAGAAGATGCTCAAAGACTAGGTATTGTCGACATAGTTGTTGATAAAGATAAACTAGATAGTATCGTTGAAGATATTATCGAGAAACTCTCTAGAATACCACCTACAGCACGTTCATCTATTAAGAAGATAAGTCTAGAGACTATAAAACATCTTAGTAGTGTGATAGAAGTAGCAGTTGTCGATGAGCTCTCGAAACTAGTACTAAGTAGTGAAGCTAAAGAATTAATGAAGCTTTTTATAGAGAAGAAGTTTAGATAAAGCTCCTATCTACAGCTACTTTTTTGTTTTCTCAAGAGCTGTATAAGCTAGATATACAAGTTTCGCTGTATTTTCTACGTAGTTCTTCAACGAGTTCTCTAGTCTTAGCGGTAGCCTAGGTTTTTCTAGCTTCGGTGGTAGAGTAGCTACTATTCTGTATAGATCTGGTTGCTCTAGTTCTACTCCTTGTTCTACTTCTACTAGCTGGAAGAGTTGCGATGGAGAATGTATATCTTTGTATCCTCTCTCAGCTAGTATTTTCCTCAGACTAGTAGCTCCTCCTAGTAGGTATTGTAGTCTTAGGAGACCAGATCTCTCAGCTTCTCTCAGTTCTATGTCTTTGTCGAAAACTACTAGTCTAGCATTTCTATATAGTACGAGATCTTCGGCTACTATCTCTACACCTCGTAGTTCTTGTGGCGGTGGTGAGCGAGGGAGAGGAGAGGGGTAGAGTGATACTATAGAGAGAGGCTCTGAACCATCATATACTGCAACTGCAGTTAATGTATAGGGAATAGCAACTGCTTCTACTTCTACAGTATGAGATAGTATTGAGAGAGCTACTACTCCGAGCGCTGGAGTCGGCCTAGGAGCTCTAATCTTCTTACCAGCTATTTTTATTTCGAGTACTTGTGTAGAAGATATGAGTTCAGCTACTCTAGCAGCTGATTCTAGCGCAGTTTCCCAGTCAAATCCTAGTCCTGCCCATGTTGCATAAGCATATTCATCGAGAGATAAGAGGAGGACCTCGTCTATATCGTCTGGTTTGTATCTACGAGCTTCTCTAGCTAGTCTAACCCAGTCTAGTTTTTCAAGAATACCTGCTGCACTCTCCTCGTGTACTTCTAGTAGCTTCTTCTCGCCCACAGTATATACGCTGTATTTTAGTATACCTAGTGGGAGTTTCTCGAGTCTACGTAGTAGTAGATTTAGAGTAGCTAGTCCTAGTCTTGCTATCTCTGGTGCTTCTTCTTGGAACTCTACTACTAATCCATAGGTATAGTCTTTGTACATACCAGCTACAGGGCCTATGACTGGTATTAGAGCTGATTCTCTATAGACATGTAGTCTCCCCATCCTAGATACTACTCTAGGCTTTGATCTATGCAAGAACCATACTGTTCTATGTGGTAGTTTACGTAGTAGGCCAAAGCCCTGCTTAGGGGGATACACGATAGTCTCTGCTTCGCTTAGTAGGTGTCCCCGTGATAGATCAGAGAAGAACGAAGGATACTCTCCCCAACGGGTCTTAATTGATCTATACTCTTCTAGAGCCTCCATTAGCCAGGGTAGTTTCTTCTCGCTGACTAGCTGTCTTATATCTTCTTCTACTACTCTGTATACGTATAGTTTACTTTTTCCAGCTGTTTCTAGCTTTGTAACTATTGCATCCCACGAGTAGTCTATTGCACCTGGCTGGAATTTTTCGACGAGATCACATCTACCTATTTCTTCTAGTTCTATAGTACTATTTCCTCTTAGTAGGATCCTCTTTACACCATAGGGTGGCCCGTATTCGTAGAAGCCTAGATTGTTCCATAGTCTCTGTAGTAGTTCATGGTCAATACCCTTTTTAGTAAGTACTCCTGCTGCTCTTAGTGCTTCTTCTTCTAGTCTATTAAGCTCAGCTCCTCTTAGTATAGGGCTTATTATCTTAGCAGAACCTGTAAGTAGTGCTTTATAGTGGTTTTT
>JALTYD010000043.1:0-6962 GCA_027046525.1 Pyrodictiaceae archaeon | reverse complement strand
TAGGTTTAGCCACTTCTTGAGAGCTTCAACTCCACGGTATAGTAGTTCTCGATCCCATCTACCTCGTGGTATTATTATAGTCTCAGTAAACTCTATATCTCTTCTTCTACCCTTCCTACCTTCTCTCTGTATGTATTCTCTGTTACTAGCTGGGAGGCCATAGTGTACTATTCTAGTGATAGTACCAATATCTATACCCTGCGAGAGTGTACGTGGAGTAATTATGACATTTATATCTCCTCTTCTAGCACCTTCTTCTATAGCTTTTCTCTCTTCTTTAGGTACTAGGTGGTGATGTACAGCTATTTTCTCTGAGTAGTTTGGCCCTAGTCTTTCACGGAGCTGTCTAGCTAGTCTCTCAGCTTCATTTATACTCCGAGTAAATACCAGTGTTAAGCCTCTTGGTTCTACTTCTCCTCTAGCATACCACGATATTATCTCTACAGGATCTAGTGCTACTGATGGTGCTTCTATATTGTTTGCTTCGAAGTAAGCAACTACTTTATATACTTCGTTCTTGAATACATCTGGATTATCTATGAGGTCTAGTAGTTCTCTAGGAGCTCTTATTTTCTCAGCGAGTTGTTTTAGGCGAATACGTATACTCTCTATATTCTTGCCTACTACTATATATGCTACATTAGCTACTCTAAACGGTTTACCACGTACTATCTCTGTATCTCTATTTGTTATTTTCTCTAGGAAATCAGCTAGTTCTTCGGGATTAGCTAGTGTAGCACTCAGTACAACTACTTGGATATTCCTACGGAGACGAGCAAGTAGCTCTATCATGCCGAGAATGAGAGCAAGAGAACGAGGATCATAGAAATCTAGCTCATCTACTACAAGTAGATCTAAGACTTCTATCAGAGGAGATAATACTGCAGAACCAGGCTTAGCTAAGTACTTCTTGAGCTCGTAGAGAAGCATAGCAGGATTAGTTACTACTAGTGTAGCTTCTCTTACTGCTGCTCTCAGAGAAGAAGCTCTCCTCTTAGCCAGTGAATCTACTCCTACAAGGCCTAGTCCTAGAGCACTACAGTACTGTCTTAGCCTCGATACTTGATCCCATGATAATGCAAGTGTAGGATATACTGCGAGTGCATGGAGTTTTCTCCCCCTATTAGCACTATCTGCAACATATGAGAACCAAGCTTCTGTCTTACCTGAGCCTGTACCGCTCACCATTACTAGGTTTCTACCACTAGCTAGTGCTTCTAGAGCTTCTACTTGGTGTTTGTATAGTCTTAGACCAGAGAGTTTTGTTTTAGTGAATCCTATATGTATATCATCGAATTTTATACTTGATAGTTCTGGCTCGCTTGGATCTTCTACGTAGGCTACTTCGTAGCTATAGCCAGCTTCTCTGAGAAAACGTGGAGATCCTTTCTCCTCCCAGTGTACTGGTATGGCGTAGTCACCTATAGACTACTTTGTACTAATCTATACTCTATATTTTCTCCTAAATACTGTAATTACTAGATAAGGCTCGTGGTTGTAGAGGGTCAGATGTCGGGGCTTCTATCACTATAGTCTAGAATATAGTAGACTTCTTCATCCCAATAAGTTATGGATAAGAGAGAAGAGGTTATAACTTCTTGCAAGTATATCTAGGCTGATTATCTTCTATAGATACTTTGCATACTTCATTATCTATTTCGTAGAAATAATTCTGCTTGAAACTATTACTTGCTCTAAGATTATCTCTTATAGTCGAAGAAAGCCATAGTAGTAAGCTAGACTCCAGATATATGTATGTCTTGTAGTATTCTACTCTTGCTTTACTTCTAGCATCTTCTCTTAATCTACCCGAGAACACTACATAGATTTCTTCACTATAAGGATCATGCGCTAGTACAGCAACATTATATCCTCTTTCTTCGAATTTTGATCCATAGAGTAGAGCTTCTACTAGGTTATCTTGTAGTTCTCCGAAACCCTCTATACTCTCTATGTACTTCGAGACTAGATGTAGTAGTAGATAGCTATCAGTATAGTTAGTATATGAGTGGAGATCTACTAGTTTAGCTATCTCTTCTCTACGTACATTACCATTATGTGCAAGAAATAATTCCAGTGGACCATATTTAGTATCGAGTACAACACGGTAGGGATGAGCATGCTTAGTACCGCGAGGCTGATCTCTACTAGCCTTTCTTGCATGAAATAATACAACAGCTTTCTCGGCTAATGCAAGTCTACTATCAAGAGTCTCTACTGCATTCTTGAGGGCAATAAGATTCTCTCTACATATGTTTCTACCCAAGATGTCTTTCCTAGAACTATATGCATCAAATCTCTCGTACAGCGAGATAGGCTGTATTTCACCATATCTCCATATTAAGGCTATATAACCATAACCATCACAGTGAGATGGAGGAGAAGGAGGAGGATCAATATACTCTCTTAGTACTTTTTCGAGTTTGAGATCAAGTTCAGCTGCTCTATAGAAATTCCATAGAGCTTCTGATAATTTCTCTATAGCATTAGGTGAAGTAGCTATACCGAGTATTAGCCTACACAAACTCTCTAACCATTTTTAAGACTATTTTATAAAGGTAGTGGAAGTAATTAATTGTAACGTTTTCTGGCTAGTAGATAGTACTTAGTAGTATTCCCAGACGAATATAGATTTTGCTAGCTTCTTGGTTATCTTTAGTAGATCAGTATATGAGTATAAAAGTATATGAGATAGTACTACTACTAGCAATAGTGTAGTTATTTTCTTCATAGGTATTTGTAGAAGTAGTAGAGCTAGTGGCGATAATGTGGAAAGTATCTTTACGAGGATTAGAGCAATATTCTTCTCTACTACTATGAGTACTAGTACAGCTACTACTATTGATGCAAAGTAAGCTACTGCAGCACCTATCCCGTCGGCGTATAGTGTTAGTAGTGGTAGTAGCACTAGTAGTGTTGATAGACGTGAAGCTGCTATTACTGCTATTGCCCTAGTACTTGCTCTTCTATTGAATTCTACTAGTCCTACATTTAGTACTGCAAAGAATGGTGAAGCTAGTAATAGAACTAATAGTATATCTAGGTATTGTGGCTGTAGGAACTCTCTACTGATTAGCCCGAAGAGCGGTTCTGGATAGAGTACTAGTACAGCTAGTATAGGCATTACTACTGATAGTCCTGGTAGTAGTGTTATCCATGCGAGTGCTTTTTCTCTCTTCATAGATTCTGGTAGAGAAGCCATCGACATACTTATAGGTAGTGTTGCGAGTGCCATAGAAGCCATGATTCCTAGGTAGAGAGTACCTGTTGCTACTTTATCGCCTCCTATTGCAGCAAATAGATATACTCCTAGCGAGATAGGTAGTTGGTTTGATGAAGTAAATAGTGTGTTAGATAATCCTAGGGAGAGTAGTCTACGCTTACTATCTATAGAGCTCGGAGATTTCCAATAGTCTGTTCTTACTAGTCTAGCTATAGATAGAGCTGATGTGAGTAGAGGTAACAGCATATAGCCAGTGACTACAGCTACTTCGTCTAAGCCTATTAGTGCGAGATATGTCCCTGCTAGTACTTTAGCTAGATTAGCTGCTACTATGTATGCTAATATGTATTTGAATTCTTCTAAGCCTATTAGTGTTTTTAGACCTGCTTCGCTAGTTACTATAAAGAAGCCCATTATGGAGGCTAGTAATGCATATACTGTGTTTTTGTATAGTATGTATGCTAGTAGTAATGCTATTAGTGATGATAAGAATCCTAGTAGTACAGAGAATCTGATAAGATGTCTTAGTATGCTAGGATTTTTAGCTACTTCTCTAGCAACTGCTAGGCCGAAACCTGCACCGATAATTGATGCTGGTATTAATGCCGAACTCACTATAGCTGATGCTGCTCCTATAGACTTTATACCAGTTATCCTAGCTAGGAGGAACCAGTATAAGAGACCAATAGACATACCAAATAGAGATGCAGCAGATAATAGTACTCCACCCATTATCGTTTTCTGGCTTATACGATCTTCCATAGAACTATCCTCTAGCTAGGCTTGAGTTACCCTGCTCTCTGTAGTAGCTAGAGATATTTTACTCTGTTGGAAAGATCCTAGATATCTACAAAATGTATGATGTATAGAGCTGTTTATACACCTGTTTATATTTATGATCTAGAATGGGGTGTATAATTGGCTAAATCTAAGAAGTCGATGCGTATTACACCTGAAGACCAGAGAAGGCTCCGTGAGAGAGTAAAAATCCTTGGTATGCATTGTGCCTCGTGCGCTATCACTATCGAGAGAGAACTTAGAAAACTGCCAGGTATACGAGAGGTCTCTGTATCGCTAGCTAGTAATGAGGCAGTCATCGAGTATGATCCTAGCAGAGTCACTCTAAGAGATATCATGAAAACAGTTAGAGGTGCTGGATATGATACATATAGAGAAGAAGCAGTTTTTCTAGTAAAAAATCTCTACAGCCACGATGACGATACACTAGTTGAGAACAAATTATCAAAACTACCAGGTGTCTTTAATACAAGAGCATTCCATGTCTCTAAGAAAATCGTAGTTACCTTTAAGCCACTAACAAGTGCTACTGAGAAGATAAGAGATGAGATAGAGAAGCTAGGCTATAGAGTAGAGAAGATACTAGTTGAGGAGGTAGAAGAAGATATAGAAGCTAAGCTCTTGGCAGAAGAGCAAAAAGATCTCAAGAAGTCGCTTATCCTCTCACTTCCTCTGAGTATTATTCTGGGAGTATACATGTTCTTGTGGAATATGGGTTATTTTGTCCCACTAAAAGTATTCCATGAGGTTGTTGGGTTACTCTTATCTACACCAGTACTAGTATACGGAGGCAAGAGATTCTTCTTAGGAGCATATAGAGCTATTAGGAACTTCTCAGCTAATATGGATACTCTAGTTGCTCTAGGTGCAGGATCAGCTTATATCTATAGTCTAGCTGTAACACTAGGAGTTATAGCTGGTGAAGGTGTTTATTATGAAGCAACAGCATTCATAATATCGTTTATACTCATTGGTAGATATATTGAGATTAGAGTAAAGGCGAGGACCGGGGAAGTTGTTAGAAAGCTCGCAAGACTACAGCCAGAGAAGGTTAGAGTTTATAGAGATGGTGCAGAGGTAGAAGTTAGTATAAGAGATGTGAAGGTAGGAGATAGAGTACTAGTAAAAGAAGGAGAAAGAATACCTGTTGATGGAGTAGTTGATAAAGGTAGAGGTTATGTTGACGAATCTATGATTACGGGGGAGTCAGAGCCTGTTTTCAAAGAGCCTCGTAAACCTGTTATTGCTGGATCTCTACTAGTTTCAGGCTACCTAGAGGTTATTGCTACTAGAGTTGGTAGAGATACTGTCTTATCGCAGTTGATTAGGCTTGTGAGGCATGCACAGAGTGGTAAACCGCGTATTCAGAGAATAGTAGATAAAGTAGCTGGTGTATTTGCGTGGATTGTAATAAGTATAGCTGTCCTAGTATTTATGTACTGGTATTTTGGTAGAGGTCTCAGCCTAGGTGAAGCACTTATATTTACTTCATCTGTACTGCTAATAGCTTGTCCATGCGCACTAGGACTAGCTTCTCCTATGGCTGTAGTTGTTGGTATAGGTAGAGTCGCAGAGAATGGTATATTAGTACGTGATATAGAAGCTATAGAGAAGATAAGGAAAGCAACTACTATTGTATTTGACAAGACTGGTACACTTACACGAGGTTCTCCTCGAGTTGCTGAAGTAGTAGCTGTAAAAAATGTATCTAGAGAGGAAGTTGTATCGATAGCCGCGAGTATAGAGCAGAAATCTAAACATCCTCTAGCGAAAGCGATAACTGAGTATGCTAGACAGCTAGGAGTAGATCTGTATAGTGTAGAGAACTACGATACTCTGCCAGGTTCTGGCGTAGTTGCGAGTATACAAGGAGAGTTATGCGGAGTAGGTAATGAAAAACTTGTAAAAGGACTAGAAGCAGAACTCCCCGGAGAGCTAAAACATATTTCTCAGAGATTTAGAAAGGGAGGATATACTGTAGTCTATGTAGTTAGGAATGGTAGAGTTATTGGCATAATAGCACTTGTAGACGAGCCTAGAGAGGGAGCTAGAGAAGTTATATCTTTGCTTAAATTGAAGGGGCTTCGTATAGCAATGCTTACAGGTGATAAAAGAGAGACAGCAGAGACTATTGCAAAAAGACTAGGAATAGATGAAGTATATGCTGAAGTGGATCCAGAGGAGAAAGTAGATAGAATTAGAGAGCTGAGAGGAAGAGGAGAAGTTGTTGTAATGGTAGGTGATGGTATTAATGATGCTCCTAGTCTTGTAGAAGCAGATGTTGGTATTGCAATGGGTGGAGGGACAGATATAGCTCGTGAAGCAGGAGATATTATCTTGATGAAGAATGATCTGAGAGGAGTTATTATTGTATTTGAAGCTGCAAATGCTATTTATAGAAAAATCCTCCAGAACCTCTTCTGGGCTTTTGTGTACAATACTGCTCTTATCCCAGTAGCTGCAGGAGTACTTGCATCTAGAGGTATAATACTTAGGCCTGAAATGGCAGCTATTGCTATGGCTATGAGCTCGATCTCTGTTACATTAAGTGCTCTAAGTCTTAAGCGGTGGAAGCCTAAGTATACATAGTAATTTTTCTGGGATAGCTTCTCAGATATAGTAGCTGTAGCTACTTATAATAGCTGAGAGTAGCTAACTAACTCTTATGGCTGATACTATTATGGCTAAAGATCCTGTATGTGGTATGGAAGTAGATCCGGAGAAGACACAATATAAGAGTATCTATAAGGGCAAAGTATACTACTTCTGTAGCTCTATGTGCAAGAGAGAGTTCGAGAAGAATCCAGAGCATTATCTAAAACATGGGCCAACTGGTATGCCAGGTCATCACCACCACTAGTTAATCTAATAAACTATACTCTTTTTTCCACTATTATACCTCTATTATTCATACATAATTATTTATTGTACAGCTACTAGC
>JALTYD010000042.1:12475-21944 GCA_027046525.1 Pyrodictiaceae archaeon | reverse complement strand
CAGTACTAGTGTGTATAGTTTATCTATGTATGCATTAAGATAAGTGTATAACTTTTTCTCTAGGGTACGTAGTATTGTTTTTATCATGTCTATATAAGATATATAGACTTAGAAGCTCGTGGTAGATGTTATTATGCTAGTAAAATCTACTAGTAGGCTTTTCCGTAGTAGTAGATTATCTAGAGATATTTCAGAGAAGATAAAGAAGATAGCTCCTAGTGCTGCAGAGAGACTTGGTAGAAAACCTATAAAGATTATGGATTTCTGTGGTACACATGAGTATACTGTAACTCATTATGGTATTCGTAGTTTGATGCCCTCTGAGGTGGAGATAATTGCTGGACCTGGTTGTCCTGTTTGTATAACACCCGCATACTATATTGATCTATCTATAAAGCTTAGTCTTGAGGGTGTACGTGTATATACTTATGGTGATGCTTATAGACTTCCTGGTTCTGGTAGGAGAGGAGTTGATATTCGTAGCCTAGAAGAGGCGAGAGCAGCTGGTGGTGATGTTGTTGTAGTATATAGTTTTCTTGATGCAGTTAAGATGGCTGAGAGAGATAAGAAGCCTAGTTTATTTCTTGGTGTTGGTTTTGAGACAACTGCTCCTGCTACTGCTGGGCCTATTGTAGGTAGATCTATTCCTTCTAATCTCAAGATACTTAGTGTTCATAGACTTACACCTCCTATTCTTAGATATGCTTTCGAGGTGCATAGAGAAGAGAATCCTATTGCTGGTGTTATTGCTCCTGGCCATGTATCTACAGTGATTGGTGCTTCTTCGTGGCTTTTTGTTGCTAGAGAGTATAAGATACCAGTTGTTGTTGCTGGTTTTGAGCCAGTTGATGTTCTTATTGCTATTTTTGAGATACTTAGACAGATTATCCGCGGTGAAGCTAGGCTAGTCAACGAGTATACTCGTGTTGCTACGTGGGAGGGTAATAAGAGAGCTCAAGAACTTGTAAGACAAGCATACGATGTTGTTGATGCTGCTTGGAGAGGTATTGGTTTTGTACCAAGTAGTGGTTTAGAGCTCCGAGATGAGTATCGTGTATATGATGCACATGAAGAGTATGGACTAGAGAGATTATCTAGAGAGAAGTGGAGTTATGATCTACCACCTGGTTGTAGATGTGCTCAGGTTACACTAGGGATAGTTAAGCCTACAGATTGCCCCTTGTTCTTAAAGACTTGTACACCTAGTACTCCCTACGGTCCTTGTATGGTGAGTAGTGAAGGTGCGTGTGCTGTATGGGCTAGATATGGTGGTTTTGGCTTAGCAGATGAGATCTTATCTAGTATAGAGAGTAGCGAGTCTTAGGAGGTGCTCTATCTATGTGTCTAGGTATACCTGCTAGAGTAGTAGAAGTTAGAGGAGAAATAGCTGTAGTAGATTTTGGAGAAGGTGTTCTTAGAGAAGTATATGCTGGTAGTATTGAAGGTGTAGAACCTGGAGATACTGTTATTGTACATGCAGGTATGATTATTGATAAAGTTAAGCCTGAAGAAGTAGAGTCTCTAGCTAGAGATATAGAAGAATTTATAGAAGAGCTAGAGAAGAAAGCCGAGGAGTTTGAGAAACTATTTTCTTCCTAGCTAGTTATGGGTGTTGTATCTTGACATGGTATACTAGGCTCTGGAGGTATATTACTCTCGCTCATGGCTCAGGTGGTAGAGAGACTGGAGAGATTGTACGAGAACTCGTGGTAAAGAGAGTCCCTGTAGAACTATGGCGTGTTAGTGGTGGATCTGGTCTAGATTCTCTAGATGATTCAGCTCTTATACCAGTTAGTAGGAACTTATACCTGGCTGTGACTATAGATAGTTATACTGTTAAACCTATATTCTTCCCCGGTGGAGACATAGGTCTTCTCGCAGCTTCAGGTACTATTAACGACCTCTTAATGGCTGGTGCTAAGCCAGTAGCACTACTCGATGGAATAGTTGTAGAAGAAGGATTTCCTACTGAAGATCTAAGTAGGATAGTTGATAGTTATATCTCTGTAGCTGAGAAAGAAGGCATAGCTATTATAGGCGGAGATTTTAAGACTATGCCTAAAGGCCAGATCGATGGTATTGTTATCTCTTCCGCTGGTATAGGTTTTGCCGAGAAACCTATAGATGATAGGAGTATTAGACCAGGCGATACTATTATCGTCTC
Source organism: Pyrodictiaceae archaeon (assembly GCA_027046525.1). Taxonomy (GTDB): domain Archaea; phylum Thermoproteota; class Thermoprotei_A; order Sulfolobales; family Pyrodictiaceae; genus JALTYD01. The sequence goes on along the minus strand of JALTYD010000042.1, from coordinate 19,780 downwards.
TTCTACTCTCGGCGATCATGGAGCAGCTATACTTGCAGCACAACAAGGTGTAGGAGTAGATACTGATATTAAGAGTGATGTTAAACCACTAACTAGTCTAATGATCCCACTTTTAGAGAAATATAGAGACTATATACATGGTGCAGGCGATCCTACTCGTGGAGGACTAGCAATGCTTGTTAACGACTGGGCCCAGAAGACAGAGACTGTCATTGTACTAGAAGAAGAGGAAATCCCAGTAAAACCACAGGTTAGAGAATATGCTGAGATGCTAGGAATAGATCCTCTTAGTCTAGCTAGTGAAGGTGTAGCTGTACTAGCAGTAGATAGTAGTGTAGCTGAAGAAGTACTAGAGTTTATCCATAGTCTAGGGTTCCGAGAAGCATCAATAATAGGTAGAGTATACAAGCCTAAGATTGAGCACCATCGGGGGAAAGTAGTTCTTAAGACAATTACTGGTGGTTCGAGAATACTAGAGCCTCCTAGCGGCGAGCTTGTACCAAGGATATGTTGAGGAAGCTCTCTCCACTCTATTTATTTTAGTAGTTTCTTTATAGCATATTCTTCTGTAGGCTCTACTACTTCTACTCCAAATTATGTTACTCTAAATCTTCTCAATCTCTTAGATCGAATAACGACTATCTCTCCTGATACCTAGTGTCTCCCCGATACCTGATTAGTCTGCTCCAGCTGTACTATATCTACTATCTTTATCTACACCCAGAGCATAATAGATATCCTAGATATAGAAGTATAGACTATAAAATCTCGTACCACGAGTAGGTGTTTCGATAGTGGTAGATGCTACTAGAGCTATAAGAATTAGAGTAATTGGTATAGTACAAGGAGTAGGTTTTAGACCATACGTCTATAGACTAGCAACAAAACTAGGACTATCTGGCTACGTAGTAAACCTAGGTGGTAGTGAAGTCGAGATATACATAGAAGGCTCTAGGAGAGCTATAGAAGAGTTCTTAGAACTATTCGAGCAAGAAAAACCACCACCAGCTAAGCTTGAAAAAATAGAAGTAGAATATGTAGAGCCTCTAGGACTAGACAAATTTGAGATAAGAAAAAGTATATACAAACTAAGTAGACGTAGTATGATTCCTCCAGACTTTGGGATATGCAGATACTGTACAGAGGAAGTACTGGGGAGTAGTACGAGATTTAGTAAATACTACTGGAATAGTTGTGCTTGGTGTGGTCCTAGATTCTCTATGATGTATAGTGTTCCATACGATAGACACAATACTGCTATGAAAAAATACCCTCTATGTAGAGAGTGTAGAAGAGACTACGAAGATCCACTAAATACGAGGAGATTCCATGCACAAGGTATAAGCTGTCCTATATGCGGCCCTAAGACAAGAATATATAGTATAGCTGGAGAAGAAATACCAGCTAATAATCCAGTTGCATGGGCTTCAGAGAAGATAGAAGAAGGATATATAATAGCTATAAAAGGTGTAGGAGGATACCACATAGCAGCACTAGCAACAAATGATGAAGTAGTAGCAGAGCTCCGGAAGAGGAAGAAGAGGCCAACAAAACCCTTCGCAGTAATGGCTAGAGACTGTACAAAAGCATCAGAAATAGTAGAGATAAGCTCGAGAGAATGCAAGGTACTAGAGTCTCCTGAAAGACCAATACTACTGCTACCAAAGAAAGACAATACTAGGATCTCGGAACTAGTAGCACCAGGACTAGATACAATAGGAGTATTTCTACCCTATACTGGTTTCCAGCTTCTACTCTTGAGAAGACTGAGAGACGGCTATATAATAATGACGAGTGGGAATAGATCAGGCTATCCTATGTGTATAGATCTAGAATGTGTATTTACTCATCTCTCAGACATAGTAGACTACGTAGTAGACCACGATAGAGAGATAGTACATAGAGTAGACGATAGCGTACTAAGATATACCGATGGAGAACTAGTATTCCTCCGTAGAGCACGTGGATATGCACCTATGTGGCTACAAACAACAATAGAACTACCAGAAGTAGTAGCTGTAGGAGCAGAACTACAATCAGCAGGTGCAGTATCATTCGAAGACAAGATAGTACTAACACAATTTATAGGAGACCTCGACGAGCCAGGACAAATAGAAGATCTCGAGAGAGAACTACAATGGCTAATAAACACTTACAAGCTAGAACCAAAAATAGTAGCACTAGATATGCATCCACTATATCGTAATAGGAAACTAGCACTAGAACTAGCAGAGAAATACAACATAGAGCTAGTAGAAGTCCAGCACCACCATGCTCATGCAGCTTCAGCAATGATAGAACACAACATAGAGCAGGGAGAAAAAAGAATAGCTATTACAATAGATGGAGTAGGATACGGACCAGATAAAACTATATGGGGAGGCGAAGTACTAGTAGCTAGCTACACAGAGTACAAGAGAATAGGATGCCTCAATAAATTCCCACTACCAGGAGGAGATAGAGCAACAACCTACCCAGTAAGAGCACTAATAGGGATACTAAGTACTATAGGGCTAGACGAAGAAGAAACAATAACACTACTCTCTAAGAGAGGCCTACTATCTCCTAAATACCTGCCCTACGGCGAGAGAGAAGCTAGAATAGCCTGGAGGCAGACAAGAATACCAAACACAGTCTGGACTACTAGTATGGGTAGAACACTTGATGCAGCTGCAGTCCTACTATCTGTTGCTTGGAGTAGAGGATATGAAGGAGAACCGGCTATGAGGCTAGAAGCAGCAGCACGAGGTGGTAGAGATCTAGACTTCGAAATACCAGTAGTAGTGAGAGAGAACCTACTAGTAGTAGATACTAGTAGGTTATTTGAATGGATCATATGGGTACTCGAAGAAAATAAACCAGTAAACGATATAGCTCTAACAGTACAGAAAAGCCTAGGTAGAGCACTCGGTAGAATAGCACTCAGCTCTTCTAAGAAACTAGGAGGAGAAGTAATAGTCTCTGGCGGAGCAGCAGTAAATACATATATAATACAAGGTATACGTGAAGCTCTAGAAGAACAAGAACTAAAACTACTACTACAGAAGAAACTACCACCAGGTGATGGAGGTATAGCAGCAGGACAGATAGCAGTAGCTGCTACAAAGCTATTAGCCTAGAACCTATAATCTAGCTACACCTAGTTGGAGAGAGATACGGTAGTCTTGCTTCTCTAACAATCTCGTCGAGAGATAGAGCTTCTGAATCTCTACACTTAATCTTAGCATCTCTAACAATGCATACTCTACCACTATATCTCTCTAGTAGACTAGTATCATGTGTAGCTATAACTACTATTTTCTCCTTTCCTACATATTCTTGTATAATACTATCTATTGCATAGAGGCCATCATAGTCTATATTAGTACTAGGCTCATCTAGTAGTAGTATCTCTGGACTATATACTAGTATAGAAGCAATAGCTACTAGCTTCTTCTGGCCAGCACTAAGCCTATAGGTATATTCACCTAGTAGATGCTTAATACCTAGTTTCTCAGAAATACTATCTACTCTATCTACAATCTCACTACTAGATAACCCCATAGTCCTAAGAGAATAAGCAATCTCGTCAAATACTGTAGGATTAAATAATTGATCTTCAGGATTCTGGAAGAGGATCCCTACAAGCCTCCTATAGTTCTCTAATTCTCTAATAGGTCTACCACCAAAATACACACTACCCTTCTCAGGTACTAGTAGACCAGCTAAGAGCATCAATGTTGTAGATTTACCACTACCAGTCGGTCCAACGAGAACTGTTACTTCACCAGGCAGAGCCTCCATACTAGCATCAACTAGTACAGGTTTATACCCATTATAGGTAAAAGTAACATTCTTTAACACTAGCTTATCCAAGCCAGGATACCACCAGAGCAATAACTTCTAGTACTAGTGGTAGATATGGAGTAAGAGAAGTACTAGTACTAGCTAAACTTCTAGTATTATGACTTCGTCTATCTCCAACCTTCCTAGCACTATAGGCTAAGACTACTAGCTCTAGCCTCCTAAACACACGAGCTAATAACTCACCTACAATAGTCGAGCCTAGTCTAAGATTATCTAAGAATCCTGGATTATCTACATGTCTAGCTCTTCTAGCAACAAGTATGTTCAGAATCTCTCTCGAGAATATAGGTACAAAGTATACTGTTAGCTCAAGTGAGTCTACAACTAGCCTAGGAACACCTAGCTTCTCTAACCCTCTAAGTATACTACGCCAGCCAGAAACAACTACTACTGCTAGACTAAGTGTAGATGCAGCTACTACTCTGAGTACAAACACGAACACATCCCCTATCCTACCCACAAGTACTAGAGGAGCTGATATAGCTAGAGTTATTATAGCAGTATACAGTAGTACTCTGAGAACCCACCAGCTCCTAGCTCTAAGAGTATAAGCTACTAGTAGTACTAGCGATGAGACTAGACTAGTAATGATAACAACTAAGCTATAAGTAGTACTAAGTACTACCAAACCTATGAACAACATAACCAGCAATACATGAGGAGCAGGTGGACTAACACCACTACTAGCTCCTAGTGCTGTAGAGACTTCTCTAATAGACTCAACTACTGGCTCAACTATACTCTTCATAGTCTCCACTTACAATCTTCTTCGATAAGAATAGACCAATACCTATAATGATAACTACACCTACTAATCCTGATACAATATACCCAATAGTATCTGGTAGACCTGGGAAAGAATAGTCTCTAAGAGGACTCCACTCAATAGCTTTCTCTTCTAGCCCGAGCTTCTCAGCAACAATATCTAGAGGTTCTCTATATCCTATCCTACTAGCAATAACTATACCTAGTAGAGGACTAGCTAGCAAGAGTAATAGAATTACAATAATCGAACGTTTGTACTCACTCAGAATACCCACTCAATGTCACCTCGTATGAACTTCTTCTAGTACTACTCTACTAGATTTAACAATAGGAGATTCTACTCTATAGAGATACTCTACTGTAAACCCGGTTATTAGCCCCTCAACTACTCCAAGAACAGCATGCCATAAACTCATAACAGCTAACGATATCTCTAGACTATATGGAAAAACACTCGATAAACCAAGCTCTAGCCCTGTAGCAACACCAGCTAGTGTTAAACTAGTCCAGCCAGCAACAAACCCAGCTACTATTCTCCACTTCTCTCTACCTCTTAGTAGCTTCTGTAGAAGTCTAAAACAGTAGTAGCTAGGAACTACACCTACTATACCCATGTTAAGAATATTTGCACCAAGAGTAGTTATACCGCCATCGTGGAAGACAAGTGCCTGGACAACAAGGACTAGAGACATCACATAGAAACCTAGTAGAGGCCCAAACAGTATCCCAGCAAGAGCAGCACCTAGTAGATGGAGAGAAGTACCACCTGGAATAGGCCATGCAATCATCTGTGCAACAAATATACCAGCAGCAAGAACAGAAGCTGAGAGTAGAGTATACTGTGATACTTTCTTCCTCAGTACTCTCCATGTATACAGAGCATATACAATAACGACTGCGTATGTAGCAATACAAATCTTAGCGTCTAGATAGCCATCAGGTATATGCATACTAGACACCTACAGACTAGCTCGCCTGTTAATACTCTCAATCTAATACTCTGAGAATAAATAGATAAAACTCATATAAAAATAAAAGACTACTACTCCTAGGAGGAAACTCTACTAGTAGATTATACAGTATTTAAGTATACAAGTAATAATAACATACTACTCGAGAACAACTAGTATACTACTCACAGCTAGCTACAGCGAGGAATCTACCACGGGGATACTATATTGAGAACCTACGACTACATTATTATTGGTAGTGGACACAACGGACTAGTAGCAGCTACTATACTCGCAATGCATGATGCTAGAGTAGCAGTTATAGACAATACTGGCAAACCAGGTGGAATGGCTATCGACTGGAGCTATGCTGGTTCTACATATCCTAGAATAGCATATGCTATCGGGATGTTTCCTAGCAGCCTAGCTTCATACCTAGAGGTAGACCTAGAAAACAACCTCGTATGGCCTAATCCTTCGTGGATTGTTATTCTAGATGGAGAAGTATGGATTAAGTGGTGGCTCAGTAGAGAGAAGAGAATAGCTGAATTTAAGAGACATGGACTAGAAAAATCTTATCGTGAATGGCTAGAACTACTAGATGCTTTTAACAAATGTGGCAACAGAGTATTATTCACAGCTAGTCCTCCACCACTAGGAGAACTCGAAGAACAACTCGATAAATGTTATCGAGGACTAGGAGAGGCTCTGAGCAAGCCGTGGGCAGAAACAATAGGTTCATTATTCCCACCTGAGTACTGGGGGCTCTTTACATATCCTCTCTACTTCTACGAGCCAGGGATAATAACATTCTACTTTAATACAAACTACGGCTTATGGGCCTATCCACGTAATGGTATGGATCACTTCATAGAACTACTAGAGGAGAGAGCGAGAAAACTAGGCGTAGAATTCTACTATAGGACTAGAGTATCAAAAATCGTAGTAGAGGATGGAGAAGCACAAGGCGTAGTAACAGCTAGTGGAAAAACTATGAGAGCTAAGAGGGGAGTAATCTTATCTACAAGTATTGTACAACTACTATACCTCCTAGAACCAGAAGTACAAGACAAGTATATAGAGAAAGAAGTACTATATACTCTAAAAACATATGCTTCACTAGATCTATCAGCTACTCGTATAAACTTCTTCACTAGAGAAAAACCAAGTATACCGAGTAGTATAGAGAGTAATAGACCAGTACCAATAGTAGAGTATTGGGAGGATGAATACTGGGGCGAAGCTGTATACGTAAGCTATGCAGGCCAGTGGAGGAGAGGAGGAGTACACGTTGTAACTTTTACTGGGTATGCTCCTGGGATACCAAGAGAAGAACTTGCTACTAACTTGGGTATCAAATCACTAGAAGGCTACGAAGAGATAGACAGAACAATACTACTAGAAGAATATCTCAATCCTAATGGACATCCCAATCATCTATTATTCTCGAGAGACTGTCTACTCGATAAAAGACCATTCCCAGGATGGGGAGACTATACTACACCTATAAAGAAACTCTACCATGGCTCTGCATCAAGCCACCCTGGTGGACAGATAACTGGTATACCAGGCCACAATTCTGCTATAAGAGCACTACTAGATAACAATATAAAACCTAGGACACCACTAGTAAGACTCTAGCTAGAAACTCTAGGAGGCTAAGAACCTAAGATACATATAATGTCTCTAGAGAGATGTTATCAATAACTATGTATTTGTTTTAGTAGTGGTTTATACTTTTCAT
>JALTYD010000042.1:0-12465 GCA_027046525.1 Pyrodictiaceae archaeon | reverse complement strand
TTTTTTAAACGGAGGTATACTTAAAAGTTGTTAATAGCTTGGTAGAAGCTTTTTGGGACTCTGTGAGGCGCAGGACTAGTGGAGAAGCCTAGGAAGCGTAGATTCGAAGTACTAGTTATTGCTGAGCGTTGTAAAGAGTGTGGTATGTGTATACATGTATGTCCTAAGAATGTCCTAGAAGTAGGCAAGAAGAGTAATAGTCGTGGATTCTACGTAACTATACCAGCTAGACCCGAAGACTGTGTTGGATGTAGAATATGCGAATATATATGTCCCGACTTCGCTATAGTTGTCAGAGAATCTTCTGATGGCCACCCTAGAGGTATTATACAGTGGAGCGAAGATAGAGTAGATGAAGTAGCTCCTTCATCTAGTAGAGAGGAGGCTGTTGTACGTGCCTAGAGTAGAGTTCTTGACAGGCAATCAGGCTATGGCTGAAGCAGCTATAGCTTCTGGTCTAAGAGTATTCGTCGGATACCCTATAACTCCTGCTAGTGATCTCTTCGAATACCTATCTGATAAACTACCACGGTATGGAGGCATAGTCTTCCAGGCTGAAGACGAGATTGCAGCAATAAATGCTATAATAGGTGCGACATACTCTGGAGCAAAAGCTATGACTGCTACTAGTGGTCCAGGATTCTCGCTAATGGCTGAGAGTATAGGATTTGCAGCTATGGTCGAAGCTCCAATAGTAGTAATTAATAATATGAGAGCAGGTCCTAGCACAGGTATAGCTACTGGTACAGGCCAAGGAGACATAATGCAGACTAGGTGGAGTAGCCATGGACACTACGGTATAGTCGCATTTGCGCCCTGGAGTGTACAAGAATCATACGATATGGTTATCAAAGCATTTGATACAGCTTGGAGACTAAGAGTTCCTGTAATTGTACTAGGTGATGCAGTAATTGCACATACAAGAGAACCAGTAGAGATACACGAACCAGGAGAAGCTAGTGTATACGAGAGGAAAAAACCTAGAGATCCACCAGGTAGGTTTAAACCATTTAAACCCGACAGAGAAGACCTAGTACCTCCTATGGCATTCTACGGAGAGGGATACGCTGTACTAGCAGAGAGTCTATCACACGATGAGAGAGGATACTATTCAACTAGACAAGAAGTATACGAATCTCTCGTAAAAAGACTTGTCGAGAAAATCGAACGAAGTAGAGATAGAATAGCTAGTAGTGATGCATACTATACTACTAGTAGTAGAGTACTCGTTGTAGCATTCGGCTCACTTGCTCGATCAGCACTAGCACTAGTACGTATGCTCAGGAAGAGTGGAGTAAAAATAGGTATGTGGAGGCCTAAGTCTATATGGCCACTAGACGAAGATGGACTAGTAAGAGCAGCTGAAGATGCAGAGAAAATAATCGTCATGGAGATGAATCTAGGCCAGCTCTACCTAGAAGTATCGAGGATCCTAGGACCTCGGGGGAAGACTATAGAGCTAGTACCTGTTATCTCTCCTCAACTCCCTAGCCACGAAGAACTACTATCTTTTATGTATAAAGCTGGGGTGAAAATAGGGTGAGTCAACAAAAACTTATAGCTAGAGGACACCCACTAGATAAACTACTACGAACAGAGAGACTCCCACATATCTGGTGCCCTGGCTGTGGCCTAGGTACACTACTAGGTTCATTTCTTAGAGCAGTAGACTATCTAGTATCAAAAGGTGTAATCGATGAGAAGCAACTAGTAGTAGTCACTGGTATAGGCTGTACTGGTAGACTCTCAGCTTATGTAAAACTCGATGGAGCTCATACACCACATGGTAGAGCTATTCCATACGCTATAGGTGTTAAACTAGGTAATCCTAGACTAGTACCAGTAGTTATAAGTGGTGATGGAGATATAGCTAGTATAGGAGGTAACCATTTAATACATGCAGCTAGACGTAATATGGATCTACTAGTAATCATGGCGAATAACCTAAACTATGCTCTTACTGGTGGACAGATGGGTCCAACAACACCTCCAGGAGCATACACTACTACTACGCCGAGAGGTAATCCAGAGAGGCCATTCGATGTAGCTAGAATGGTTGCATCTATTGGTGGAAACTACGTAGCTAGGTGGAGTATTCACTATCCAGTACAACTCGAAGAATCTATCAAGAAAGCACTACCTAGGAGAGGATTTAGATTCATAGAAGTAGTATCTACTTGTCCAGAGATATTCGGTAGACATGTAGGCTATAGAACTCCACCAGAGCTATACGACAGGCTAAAGAAAGTTGTTAGAATAAAGAAGCCGAGAGCACTCGACGACATAGTCTACGACTGGGAGAAAGAAATAACACTTGGTGTATTTAGAGACGAAGATGAACCAGGCTATATGGAGTCTATATGTCGTCTGTATAGCTACGAGTGGTGTAGAGAAATACCAGAAGTAAAATGGGCTAGGAGGCTGGCAAAATAATGCCTCTAGAGATAATAATTGCAGGACGAGGAGGCCAAGGAATACTACTAGCAGGCTACCTACTAGGCCGTGCTCTCGTAGAGAAAGGCTACTATGTAGTCAATAGCGAGATGTATAGTGCTGAGACACGAGGTGGTTTCTCTAGATCAGATCTCATAGTATTCAAAACTAGAGAAGAAACTGATATTATAAAAGTTAGTAGAGCTGATATAGCTGTATTTATGTACCACGAGCAAATGTACAGCTATGCTGATTATGTAAAACAAGAACCTAAGCTAGTTATCCTCGATTCTACATACATAGAGAAACCTGCTAGAAACTGGCCAAATATAGTAAAAATACCTATAACAGAGCTAGCTAGAGATCTCGTAGGTACTAGTAGAGTAGCTAATGTATTTATGCTAGGAGTCCTTGGATATACTACAGGCTTAGTAGATTCAGATACTATGGAGAGAACAATCTTATCAAAAGTTAGTCCTAAATGGAGAGAAATAAATATAAAAGCATTTAGAAGAGGATACGAGTACGCTGAAAAGAACATACGTAGAGTATACATAGAAGTATAGAGTCTAGATAAATAGTAGAGGGAAAAAATAAGAAAAACCTAGATACTCAACTCTCTGCTGGATGCTAGCTTTCGCTCTTAGACTTCTTCGACGATTTTCTCCTAGCACATCCTCTCTTCTTAGCCAATCTATACTACACCTCTTCCTAGTTTTCATAACTCTATTGATAGACTATATTAGCATATAAGCATAGAGCCGTTTACATATACTGAGAGTACTAAATGGTAGTACTTCTCTTAGACAAAAAATACAACATTATTATTGTTCTGTTTGAAACATATGGGTAATGAATTTTAACGTGTGTTACAGTGGAATATTCTAGGGGGCCTAGCTCTAGCTACTACATAGACACAGACAGAATTTCGCGGGGTGTAGAGTTTGTGTCGGAGAAGCTAGAAAACTGCCCGAAGAAGATAATACCTGGTAGAGTAGAGTTCTCGCTAGTACCTCTAGATAGTCTGAGATCACACGAACAAGTAGTAGAAGAACATGTCGAAGAACTACTAGAAGATATTCGTTGCAGAGGAATCCTGATAAGACCTATACTAGTAGACAAAAATACAATGGTTATACTCGATGGCCACCATCGAGTCGAAGCACTGAAGAAACTAGGAGCACGCTATATTCCTGCAATACTAGTAGACTACAGAGATGACAATATAGTTACAGTAGGTAGTTGGAGACCAGGTGTACGTGTAACAAAAGACATGGTTATTAAAGCTGGTCTCAGCGGAGAACTCCTCCCCCCCAAGACTAGTAGACATAGAGTTTCATTCTTAATAGATGATGTAAATGCCCCCCTAGAACTCCTCATGGGTGATGTAAGAAGTGGTAGATCTAATAGAGATAGAACAGATAAAAGGAGGTAAAAAACCTGAAATATATTCTCTACTAGATACTATAGGAGATATACTACGCAAAGGATACATAGATAGACCTGTAGTCATTGATAATAACTACAACTTAGTCGGCGAGAGAGATCTCTACTGGAGCCTAAAGATAATGGGTGCAAAACTAGTACCAGCTACTAAGTCTAAAACTAGTACTAAGATAGCTGTGAGCCTAGAATCACTCGGGTTCTATGACGAAGTAAAAGGAGATCCAGTGAAAGTATACAATAGTACACTAGAACTCCTATACCGTGGATGGCCTACGCCTATTGTTAGACTCAAGAGCTTATCGAGTAATAAGTATAGAGTATGGGCTAAGCTAGAAGCATACAATCCCTTCAGCAATAGTGTTAAGGATAGAATAGGATGGTCTATGGTTAAAGACTACATAGAGTCTCGCGGTGGTACGCCACCAGAGATAGTCTACGAGGCTACATCAACTAATACAGGAGTAGCTCTAGCAGCTATGGCTTCGATATATGGATTTAAAGCAAGATTCTATATACCAATGTCTATACAGAAAGCAAGCGATACTATACTAAAAGCCTATGGAGCAGAAGTCATACGTGTACCAAAATCTCTAACTATAGAAGCTATAGAGGATGTAAAAAGAGACGCAGAAAAAGATGGAGCAATAAATCTAAACCAATTCTACAATGATGCTAACTTCGAAGTACATCTCAGATATACTGCCAAGGAACTAGACTACCAGCTTCGAAGTAGTGGTATAGTCCCGAGAGGATTCGTTGTAGGAATAGGTACTTCTGGACACTTCTCTGCTATCACAATATACTTTAGAAATAGACTACATGGCTCAGTAAGATTCTATGCTGTACAACCAGCACCAGGAGATACTATCCCAGGTATTAGACGTGCAGAAACAGGTATGAAGTGGATAGAATGGCTAGACGATGTAGAGATACTAGATATCCCTAAGAAAGAAGCTATAGAATCAGTACTAGAAGTTGCAAGAAAAGATGGACTATTCATAGGACTTAGTAGTGGAGCAGTTGCTAGAGGATTCAAGAAGCTCGTAGAGAGAGGAGAACTAGAAGAAGGCGACTATGTACTAGTATTCCCAGATTCTGGGTACAAGTATATAGAACAACTCGAACAATACTTCAAAGAATACGGAGGCTAGAGCCTAACTACTATCTTTAGAAAATCTTCTGCTAGGACTACATCCTCAAATATTTTTCTAGCTTCATTATATAGTAGTAGTGGATTCTCGTAACGTGCACTTATATGGAATAATACTAGTAGCTCTACACCCGCTCTATCAGCAGCTCTAGCAGCATCACTAGCAGTACTATGGCCTTGTTCAACTGCTTTATCACTATGTATACTAGAAAATGTAGAGTCGTGTATCAGTATAGTAGCTTTCTCGGCGGCTCTAACAATATCATCTATAGGCCTAGTATCACCACTATAGACTATTACTGCTGGTTTTCTCTCCTCTACTACATCACTAGGCTCTATAGTTACACCATCAACTACTACTTTTTCTCCACTCAGCAGCTTCGCTATATACGGGCCTGGCTTAATACCAAGCTTTTTTATCTCTTCAATCTTTACTCTAGGAGATCTACTAGGTTCTTCGAGTCTATAAGCTAGTGCTGGTACAATATGTTCTGCTCGTATAGCTTCTACTCTAAACCCATTAGGTAGACTCAGTTTATCACCAGGTACTAGCTCAGCTACAACTAGTGGATATGAAGGTATCCACATAGTCGTCTTAGATATATTCTCTAAATAGTCTCGTAGACCTCTAGGACCAGCAACTACTAGTAGTTCTCTACGTCCAGCCATAGCCATAGACTGTAGGAGTCCAGGTAGACCAAATAAGTGGTCTCCATGGAGATGCGTAATAAGTATAGAGTTTATCTTCTGTACACCTATTCCTGCTCTAGCTAGTGCAAATTGTGTCCCCTCGCCAGCATCTAGTAGGATCACTGAACCTCTATAGACTACTGCAATACTAGGTAGTCCTCTATACCTATTAGGTGAAGCTGCTCCAGAGCCTAGAAAGACTAGTCCTAGCTCCAACCTCCTTCTACACTCCGACATAGAGTTGTACTACTTGTTACTGTTAAACTAGCCTTATAGACTACATCTCTACTTTCTACAAAAGATGTAGTCTTAGAGTATCTTATTAGCTATTTCTTCTACACTCCTTCCGAACCTACTACTCACTAACTTCTCTATATCACCAATATATTCTTCTACTTCTCTATAATAGTCTATACTACCTAAGTAGACAGTATGATACTTTCTAGCTAGATCTACTAGTAGATTCCCGCTAGACATATTCTCTACGAGGTACTTCTTGTACTTCATCTCCGATAAAAGCTTCAACAATTTCTCGATACTGTTAATAGATAACCTCGACGGAGTAGCAACTACTACTACTTCAACACCTGGGAAATACTCTAGTGTACTAATTGCTACATCACTTAGTCCAGGAGCTGTATCAACTACGAGGATATCTAAGCGGCTCCACCTAGTAGCAGCAAGTACTTCTCTAATAGCATTATCGACAGAAGTACCTCTCATAGGCGATGGATTATCACGAGTATAGAATACTGTCGACATAAATTCTAGCCTACTTATACTAACAGGAGTTATCCCCTTCTCTTCGCCTGGCTGTATAGATAGAGGGTCTATGCCTAGAACTACGTGTAGACCAGGATTAGTAATATCGAGATCTAGTAGTCCTACTCTGAAACCCTTCCTACTAGCTATAGATGCAAAGACAGCAGAGAATAGTGTCTTACCAACACCTCCCTTACTACTCATAACAGCTATTATCCTAGATACAGATGAGAGCATCTTTTTTGCTCCTTCAAGCCTGGGATCTAGCACAGTATAGTGTCTACTCATATACACCGCCTCTCTACTCAGAGTACTCGATACTTATTCTAACTCCTCTCCCCCGCTCTATAGCGTAGTCTCTACTACTACACCTAGGACATTTAACATAAGAGTATACAGCTTCTGGGAGAAAATGTATTGCTTCTCTCTCATCTTCGTCTAGCTCTAGCTCGCTGAGAGACCATTTATACCCACATACTCTACAAGAGAATTCAGCTTCTTCATCTACATACTCTACATCTACATTCTCTTGTACTTCTCTAAGCATCATAGAGACGTACTGTTCAAATACTTCTCTATCTACAGATTGTAGCTCTCCAAGATAGATCCTTAGCTTTTCTACTCTATAGCCTTTCTCTACAATCTTCTCTACTTCTGCTACTACTGCTTGTGCAAGAGCAAATTCATGCAATAACAACTACACCAAGTATAGAATAACTATATACTAGGACAAGGTATGAAAAATACTCTCTAAGCACTCTATAGCTTCTATTCTATCTGTCTAGACAGATCGTAGAAATATACTCTCTAACTCTATCTACACAGTACTCTACTCCTCTACCACCAGAATCACACTCTACTACACTAAACTCCTGCTTCAAGAAATACTTCAAAGCTCTAACTACGTCATCTATATCTAGACTCCCTGTTAGAGAAGCTTCTACTTCTCTACGAAGATCCTCTATATCTCCTACGCTGGGCTCTACTGGCTTAATAGAATATTCGTATAATCCAGATGGTCTACCTCTCTCTTTACCAGCTACAAGGATTAGATCTCCTACACCAATACTCTCTAAATCTACATGTATGTTAACTGCATCTATACTATAGTCTCTTACTATACATCTACCTACTATACCACTAGGATACTCTTCTATTATCTGTCTATATACTTCAACGAGACTATAGCCACTAGCATAGTGTAGATTAGCTACTATCCCTACTATCTTCTCTACTCTCTTCACTATTCTTTATCCTCTCCATGATCTTCTTAAGCAGTTTTACTATATCTTCATCGTCTAGCTCACTACTAGGTTCTCTGCCTTCAACCGAGTAGTAGATCTCTCTAATGAGTTCTTCTTTAGTCTTACTAGCTGGTTCTTCTAGTGCATAGAATGCTTCTAGGATACTCTCTTCTGCAGTCTTCTTGATAGGCTCTACTAGTTCTTTAGAAATCTCTCCTAGGACTGACTCTATACTCCTAGATGCTATACCTAGTTCTCTAGCTATTATCTTTAGGAGTTTTATCCTATCTTCTCCCAATATCTACAGCCCTTACTATCCTCTCTCACTATATACTTAGGCTAGAAGCTACACTTAATACTATATCTATAGACTATCTAATTGGTGTAAGAGCTGGAGACTAGATGTAGTAGTGAAGCAAAAACACTACTAGATAAACTAGAGAAGATGCTCAAAAACCAAGAATACTCAGCATGGCTACATAGACTTAATAGTGGATTAATAACTTCTATCCTAATAGAAGCAAGTAGTAATAGAGCACTAGACATAGTAGCTACAGTATTCCTCCTACAAGTAGCATCAACAGTATATGCTTCTTCTAGAGCACTAGGCAAAAACCCCGAAGAATCACTAAGAGAATCAATAAAATCACTATGCACTATATATACTGCAGCCATAGACCTCATAGAGACAAGCTATCGAGAAGGTGAACTAGAAGAAGAATACCAGAAAATCAAAGCGGTGATACCAAGAGATGAATAACTGTAGTAGAAGAGTATCTATAGTTGGAATAGGAAATCCACTACTAGGAGATGATAGAGCAGGATACTGCCTCGTAGAAGCACTAAGACAATGTTCATCTACACAAGATATATGTTTCTATACACTTGAAACTCTATCCTCGAGCGAAATATGGGTGTTAGAGAATAAAGACCTAGTAGTATTCGTAGACGTAGTAGAAGACTATTCTAAGCCAGGAGAAATAAAGATATACAAAGCTGATCCCCAAGCTCTATCCCACGAAGAACTAGTAGAAGTACTCAAAAACATAGACCCTCACGAGACAGACCCAGCAAAACTCATCCTACTAGCATATGCTTCAGGGATAGACATAGGAGATATATACATAGTAGGAATTAGAGCATCACACTACGCAATAGGCGAACCTGTCTCTGAACCTGTAAGAAGAAAACTACAAAACCTAGTAGATAACATTAAATCTATCCTAGAAGACCATGGACTAGAACTAGTCTACGATAAGAAGTGTTTCTCAGAGAAAATAAGAATATGTAATAACTAAACATAACTAGGAAGAGAACATATACTAGCTAGTAGACTCTAGCTAATAGATGGGAGGGGTATGGAGACCAGGCTACCAGCAGAGTAGAGATGCACTCAAGACTAATAAAACCCCTATGAAGAAATACACTGACCTCGCTGACACCCTCCCCTAGTACAAGGTAAAACTATCTATCTAGAAAAGAGACTATAGCTCTAGAGGATACTCTAGATCTCCTAGAACTACTAATCTCTAGACTCTCGAGCGGGCTATTCCTTCTCTCCCTCTAGTATTCTTTCTAGTCTATTTCTCATCTTTCTAATCCACCATGCTTCTCTAAAGTTCTCTACTACTCTACTTGAATCATATGGTCTTAGATCTATAACTGGTGTTTGATCGAAGAGATCTAGTCCTCTAACATATAGATACCTCTTATTTCTACTGAGTAGCTCTACTATCGTAATTGCTATAGGATTTGGTCTATGTGGAGAATTTGTAGAGAATACTCCTACTACTGGTATATCTTCTATATCTACTCCGAATCTTGCTAGCCTCCTAGGTTTTACTTTTAGAACTCTTCTCTGCTCCTTATCTACTCTGTGGAGATAAGCTACTACAATTATATGGCTAAATTCTTCTATTCCATCTAGTCCTTCTTCGTATTCAGGGAAGATCTCTATAGTACCTTCTACGCCTCCTAGAGAATTCTTTATCTCTTCATCGCTATAGTCTACATGTACTATACCTATAGGTTTGAAATTAATACTATTCTGTACATACACTAGTATCCTACCACTCTATACATATACATTATAGAGACCTAGTAATAGTTAAGGATATGTAAAAGTACTAGATCCAGCTAATCTACAATAATGGGGCTGGCGTGGATGTAGAACGGGCTACCAGTCTGACTCTACATACTAGCCTATATGGAGAAGATACTCGGGGCTTAACCGCCAGCCCCTATACAGAGCTATAGTGTATCTATGAGTGGTTTTCTACCAAGTATTTCTGCAGCAGTAGCTAGTACAACTCCTTGTCTCTCAGCAATACGTAGTATATCACTAATATACTCTCTCCACTTCTTTTCTCTCAGTAGATGATGATCATATACTATGAGCTGAGGATTATTCTCTATAATAAATTCTAGATTACTAATAGCTCTCTCTATATCTACTCTCCCAACCATGTAGGGGAACAAGTATGTAGGAGGTCCATCGAGTATAAGAATATCTGGTTTTTCTCTAACTATATAGACAGCATAATCCTCTACTACTGGGCCCATTAGATCGCTTGAATAGAATAATTTCTTACTACTCTTCTCTACTAGTAGAGGAGTAACCCAGCCTGTCCTCTCGTATTCTCCTCCATGGAACCATGGCTCTAGGATTCTAATAGTAGTATCTCCTAGTACTAGTTCTCTACTATCACCCCATACTACTCTAGTATTACTTGGTAGATCTACTTCTCTAACCCATTCAGATCTACTCCAAGTTCTACATAGTCTCTGGAACCATTTCCTACCATTACTAAGTAGTTTCTCCCAGTCTCTATTCTGGTACTTTCTACGTGATTCTCTCGCAACTTCTAGTTCATCTACTGGATCACTACAGTCTAGCTGACTAGGCTCTATTGTGATATCTCTAAGAGACATATTTTCTCTCTCTAATAACATTGAGAGAAATACTCGTGATCTCTTCCACTGGCTAAGATTAATAAAAGTATTAGGATTCTTTACTACTAGTAGCTTCCCCTGATATGGTGTATCACCTATATCTCTATCACGTGGGAGCATATAGTGGTCATAGTGATAATGTGTTATTACTACTATCTTCGACTTCTCTAGGAATGGCTTAATATATTCTACTGCTCTCCTACGAAGTTCATATTTTTCTTCACGTGTTAGTGGATAACTAGGCTGCATAATAGCTGCTCCTGGATCTACTAGAATATCTCCACTCTTAGTTGAGATTCTGAAACATGATGATTTAGCTCCCAGACTATCAAACCATAGTAGTTTTACTCCTATACTATCAAGTATCTCTCTAGCAGTATCTATACTGTCTTTCTCCAATAAACTACCCTTTTTCTCAACTAGTAGTATAGACATATAAGATATAAGGAATTCTTAAATATTGGCCCCTGGTCCAGCTTTCTCCGGGATATCTATGGAGTATAGACTAGTTGTAGTAGTCCTAGTTATAGGAGCAATTATAGGATATAGCATTAATCTATTCACAGAAGGACTAAAAACAAGTACTACACCTACTACATCTCCTCCAACAACAACTACTATTACAGAATTAGTAACTAAGACTATTCCTAAGATAATTACTAGTACAACTACAGCTGTAGAGACTAAGACTATAGAGAAACAGTATAGACTAGTAGTAGATGCTATAGGTAATCTAGTAGAGCTAGAAGAACCTCCTAAGACTATTGCTTCACTAGCTCCATCTATAACTGAGATTATTTGTCTCTTAGGATCATGTAATAGACTTGTAGTAGTCGATTCTTTCTCTAAGCAGATAGAAGGAGTACCCAGAGATATAAGTGATGCTGGTGGTTACTGGAGTCCTAGTATTGAAGCTATAGTAGAAGCTAGTCCAGATATCGTCTTTCTATGTAGTGGAGTACCTACTCAGGAACAACTAGGAGAACAACTACTAAGTTATGGTATTAGTATATTCTATCTCCGCTGTGATAGAGCAAGAGATATTGATGATATACTCTGGGATGTAGAAGCAGTAGCTACTGTCATAGGTGTTGATTCAGAGCCGCTAGTAGCTAGTATCAGAGATAGAATTAGTAGACTTAGAGAACTACTAGTAGCTACTAATACTACTCCTCCAAGTATTGTACTCATAGTCTATCTCGACGAGAAGAGTATATGGGTAGCTGGTGGAGGTACTTTCCAAGACTATATCATAACTACTTCAGGCGGATCTAATAGCTTCTCGAATCTCTACGGCTGGCAGATGATTGGTTTCGAACACTTAGTTGCTAGAGATCCAGACTATATCGTTATAACAGCTATGGGTCCTGAAGATGTAGAGAAGATAGTAGATATAGTAGAAGGTTCTCTTCTCGCTGAATCGAGAGCATACAGTAGTGGTAATATATGTATACTGTATGGAGATGCTGCAGATGTTATTAGTAGGCCTGGGCCTAGAATAGCTGATGCAGTATACTTGTTAGCTAGTATACTATATAGAGGTTATCTAGATGTAGAAGTCCCAGAGTATCTCGAGGGTAGTTATTCTTGCCTAGGAGGCTAGCTGCTACCTATTCTCTAGTCCTACTCTTAGTATTTTTAGTATTTGCTAGTCTTGCTATAGGCTATACTGGTTTTAAACCTATAAGTAGCCTAGATAGTAGACTACTATCTATTAGAGTTAATAGGACTGCTCTAGGCCTAGTAGTTGGTATGCTACTTGGTGTTTCTGGAGCTCTACTACAGTAT
>JALTYD010000041.1 GCA_027046525.1 Pyrodictiaceae archaeon | reverse complement strand
GTACCAGAGGTTTATCAAAGTATTCATAACTCTCTTTATCCCATGCTTCTATACTTACATATAACTGAGTAGGTTCTTCCTCTATCTCTGCTAGGATATCAGGACGTATACCTCTTGTCACCAAAAAAGTAGTAAATCCTCTTCTATGATATTCTTCTATAAGCTCTCCAATCCTCGGATATAATAAGGGCTCGCCTGTCAAGCTTATTGCAACATGTACAGGGTTAAGAGCCTCTTCTAGCTTCTTCTTTAGTAGATGGTTCTCTTTAATCCTTGGATGACCCCAATATCCCATGAGACTATCTCTATAAGCTTCTATTGAACCTTCAACGATTAGTTCTGGATCGTCTACCCAGGGAAGTTTAGTATCATCCCATTTAATTGTATCAGTAGGTCTTAATCTCCAACAGTGGATGCATGCATTCCAGCACCATAATGCAGCAGGACTCATTTGAATATCTCTATGACTCTCAATACCATAGAATTTACATTTATAACAGTATCTTCCCTCTATGAGTGATACATGAGTCCAATGGCACTTTTTAACGACACTATGCCTTCCAACAAGAATATAACCCTGTCTACTAAGTAGAGTATATAATGTCCTATAGGGTTCTGGAAAACTACTTATCTTATATTTCCATTTCTTTCTTGGCTGCTGTAGAATGCTCATAAGTAGTTTACTCCCTCATCTCCCTAATGATAGATTTATCTTCTAATAGATTTTACTAAATACGTAGGACTAGATACCTTCTTATAACCTAGTTGTTACTTGTAAAAATGGCTATGATGATCCAACACCAATCTGAATAGATATGTAGACTTCCCTGTGGTCTGAGCGTATTATTCCCAGAGATTTAGGTTTTAATATACCTCTATATGTAGAACTAGTTGGTGCTCTTCATGATCGACTATGTGATGATTATCTCAGGTATAGCTTTCTTCGTAGTTGGGATCTATATTCTCTATAATGGTGATATACTATCTGCTTTGCTATCAACAGCTGTAGGCTACTTACTGCTTAGTTTAGGAGTAGATCTATACAAGTCAAAAGATAAATGCAAATAAATACTAACACTATAATATCAATAAAGTTATTTCTTTACTACAAAAATTTTTGAAGCAGTATCTCTATCAATAGCAATCTTCGTCCCCTTTATCTCTACCACAAAGGAGGGCTTTGTTTCAATAACAGTTAGTACTACGCCTGGTTCTATTCCATGACTCGTTATTTGAAGCTCAGATGCACTATTAGCATCTATGTAGCTAACTCGTCCTACTTCTCCTTTTTTCAGCCCAATGAGCGGCTGGATTATAGGATTTACACTCTTTCTCTTCTCGATACAGCATCTACCTCGAGGTATAGGTCTGCCATGAGGACATCTACGAGGATGACCTAATAGTGTACAAATAGACTCCTCCAGTTCTGAGGGGATATAGTGTTCTACTCTACACGCTATAGTCTCATAAATTTCTTCTTCTGCTCTTAATACATCAAACAGTAATCTCTCTGTTAGTCTATGTAAACGTACAATAGCTTGTGCTTTTATAGCACCTTTCTTCGTTAATACTACTTCTCTGCCTCTAATCTCGCAATATCCTTTTTTAATAAGTGTATCCAGTACATTTTTATCTAAACTATCATGTTCGACTTTTTCCAAATTCTCTCTAGTTTTAATCCATAGATCTCTGAGTATATCTTCTTCTCTTATAGTCTCCATGATTATCACCATAGTAGCATCAAAAACCTCGATAGGACTATTCCTACTGTGAATGCTACTGATATTGTTAATATATAAACTGCTAGTGCAAACTTCTTGCCCATTGTTTTAGCAAGAATTGATGCTTGTGCTATACATGGGACAAATAGGGTAATCACAACAGATGATACTATTAATTGTTGTTCCGTTAGTAATCCTCTTATATCAAATAGACCAGCTGCTCCATAGTCTCTCCTGAAAAATCCATAGATAAATGCTGGTGAGGCTTCTTGTGGTAGTCCCATTGTAGTAACTGGTACAGAGATAAGCTTAATAACAACATCGAATAATCCTAGAATATCGCCAATCCATATTATAACACTTGCTATAATGAATATTGGAAATACTTCTACAAAGTACCATTTTACCCTTGTATAAGTTTTAACTGCAATAGTATTAATACTAGGTATACTAAGCGGAGGTAATCTCATTATAAACCCTGTTCGGGGGACTCCATAAAGCTTTGAAGCTATGAGTCCTACTACGAGCATTATACTTACTATCACAAAAAGCCATATTAACAAGCTTGTAATGCTAGGTAATAATGCAAAAACGACTCCCTGCTGTGCGGAGCATGGAATAGCAAGTGAGAGTAATAAGATGATTAATGCTCGTTGTTTTCTAGAATCACTAACTATCCTTGTCGATAGTGTAGCTAGGGTCACACAACCTAGTCCAAGTACAAACGGTATAACTGCTCTTCCATTGAGCCCCATTCTTGCAAATACTCTATCCAGTAATGCTGATAATCTAGGTAGATAACCTATATCTTCAAGAAGCGAAATAGCTATTGTGAAGAAGAAAACTATAGGAATAACAATTGCAAATGCATATTTAACTCCAAGTGTGACTACTCCATACTCACCAGCTATCAAAGCATAGATGGGGTAGGGGGTATAATTAGAGAAGAACGTATTAAGAGGTTCACTTATGTATGTTTCAAATAGGCTTTCCAAATAATCAACTATTATACCTGCACCAAAAACACCAACAAAATAATAAATGAAAATCAAAACGAGAAAAGCTATTATTGATCCTAGTACTGGGTGCAGAAGTACACTATCTATTCTCTCTAAGACCATACTCTTGAAGCTACGAGGTCTGGTTTTTAGGATAGATTCTTCTACTAACTTTTTGGCCTCTCTGTATTGATATCTGAGCAATAAATGACCAGTTCCTTTTTTATTTAAATTCTCTGCAGCATTTTTTAAGAGACTATATGTTTCATTACTAATACCCAAAGTATATCTAAGCTTATCCATATATCCTAGTAATTCTAGCATCACAATAAATTTTGGTGATAGATTAAGACCAGCTTCTTCAACGTACTTTTTGAGAAAATTAAGATCTTTTTTTACACTCTCTGGTAGTCGTACTATCTCTTTCCTGGATGTTCTCGGTATATTATTTTTAATAAGGTCCTCTATAGTGAGAATAAGCTCTTTAATACCTTCTCCCTTAAGGGCTGATATAGCTACGACTGGTATACCTAGGAAATTCGACAAAGTATCTATGTCTATAGTATAGCCTCTATCTTCTAGCTCATCAATACCATTTACTACAAGGATCACTCTGTCTAATTCTTCTACTAGGTGTATTACTTGTGCTAAATCGTTCTCCAGCTCAATTGCTCTCACTATAAGTACTACAACATTATTTCTGTTAGACAGAATAATATCATACACTATATTATTCGCAGGCTCATTTGGTGATAGAAGATTAGCGCCTGGTGTATCTATAACTTTGAGCCTATCTCCGTCTATTTTTACATATCCATATTCAAGGTCGAATGTTGTTCCTGGGTAGTTTGCTGTCCAGACATAATGTTTAGTCATCTTATAGAATAATGTGCTCTTTCCTACATTTGGAGGACCAGCTAGTATGATGTTTTTATCTATTCTCTGGTCTCTATGATCTTCATCATGACTGTCTCTCAGAACATGATGCTTATGCACTATTTTATCTCCCGTTTATATCACAATTTGTCAAGGTTTATAAGAAGCTATGAATACGAAAAAGAAACGATTTCTATCAATTTGTTTTTAATATAGACAAACTATTAGAAGATAAAACGTAACTTAGCCAAGGACATTTTAATAAGGCTATTAATACAAGTCTCGATATAGACTAATACTTTTTGGCTACAAGGTGTAGCTAGTGAGTAACCCAAAAATTTTCATACTTGGACTAGATTCTTTGCCCCCTTTTGTCCTCTATGGTAAGGAAGACTATGGTTTAACTTATATCAAGCATACTATTGTAAGAGAGTCATTGCAGTATACTCTTCTCTCATGTCATCCTCCGATAACTGTACCTGCATGGATGGTAATGTTTACTGGTAAAAGTCCTGGAGAACTAGGAATATATGGATTTCGCCACAGACGCCCAGGCGAGTTTAACTACTATATCATTAATAGCCGATACGTAAAGGCGAAAGCATTATGGGATAATCTGAGTAGAGAGAGTCGTGTTGTTCTCTATGGTGTACCACCTACATATCCTCCTAAGCCTATCAGAGGACTAGTTGTTACAGACTTTACAACACCAGACCCTAGTAAACCGTATACGTTTCCTCCATCTCTACGCAGAGAACTTGAAAGAACTACTGGTCATCCCGTATTCGATATAAAATATAGAAGGCATGATAAAGAGAGTGTTATGCGTGACTTGTTCCATATGCTTGATACCCATTTGAGACAAGTAGAATATATAGCGCTAAATAAGAAGTGGGATCTCTTTATATACGTTGAAATATCTGTCGATAGAGCTCATCATGCATTCTGGCGGTTTTTCGATAGAAGCCATCCTAAGTATAGTTACCATGAGAAATATAGCAATGTAATACCTAATCTTTACAGAACTATAGACAGATGGTTTGAAAAACTCCACAAACGTTTACCACGAGATACTATTATAGTAGTAGCTAGTGATCATGGAATAAAGTCGATGAAAGGTGCTTTTGCTATAAATCAATGGCTAATAGAACAAGAATACTTGAAACTTAAACAGTATCCTAAAGAACCAGGATCTGATCTAGAAGAAGATACAATAGATTGGAATAACACAATAGCATGGGCATGGGGAGGCTACTACTCTCGTGTTTTCATAAATCTGAAAGACCGCGAGAAACATGGAATAGTAGAAAAGAAATACTATGAAGAAACAATCAAAGAGCTTAAATCAGCAATAAAATCTATCAAAGGCCCAACGGGTGAATACTGGCAGAATAGCGTATATACACCTAACGAACTATACTCTGTTGTACGCGGTGACCCCCCTGATCTACTTGTCTATCTCGATGATCTAAACTGGCGTGCGGCAGGAACTATAGGCTGGTCATCACAATTCCTAGAAGAAAATGATAGAGGACCAGATGATGCTGTACACGACTGGAAAGGCGTCTTCCTTGTATATGATCCTGAAGAGAGACTAGATAAGAAGTACATGGGCTTTATAGATATAGCAAAGGTAAAAGATTACCTACTAGAGTTTCTCGCTAGACAGTAAGGAGTATAAATTTTTAGCTCTATTATCACCATGAACATGGTGAATTAGATGGCAAGAGATGAAAAAATCCAGATTAGTATTTCTCGCTCTCTTTACGAGAAAGCTAAAGAGTTTATAGAG
>JALTYD010000040.1 GCA_027046525.1 Pyrodictiaceae archaeon | reverse complement strand
CTTGTGATGTATCTTATGTATTTAGGAATGTAAAAACTCTATATAGTTATCAGGATAACTATGAATTAATCAATGTATATTCTTCTGGGAGAGAATATGTTGTTGTACTAGATACGTGTTGTGGAGAAAGTGTATTTGTTGTGAGGAGGAAGCCTCTTGGTATACTTCATGGATTTGGTAGTGTAGGATTTCTCTACAAAGATTCTCTGAGGATCTTTACTAGTAGTGGGAGAGTTGTTGATCTACCATGGGCTACCTGGAGGAGTAGATCTAATTTTAAACTCCTAGGTGTTAATAATGAGGATGTCTTCTTCCTAGTTGGTGATACTCTCTACAGCTGTAGCGTTGGAGAGGGCTTCTTAGAGCCAGTTAGTAGATGTTCAGAATACTATTTGCTGAGACACTATGATGGTGCTGTTAGTATTGTTTGTAGCGAAGAAGTGTACGGTAAGTTTGTGCCTAGTTCTAGCTTAGGGTACTTAGAGTTTCTGAGAGAGTTTATTAATAAGTATGGAAAGATCTATACTGTATATCCATTCTCTATAATTATTGATACTTCTAGTCTTTCGCTTGTAAAACTTCATAGTAGTCTATCTAGAGTAGTACTAGATGTGAAGTCGGGGAGAGTTTTTCTTACAAACAGTATCGGTAAAAATATCTCTTATGGGAGAGAGAACTATGTAGGCAGACTAGTAGAGAGTCTATGGCGTAGTAAGAATAGTCTATCCATCTTATACTCTATTGTACGTAGAGGGTTTGGACTCGAGTATATCGTAGATGGTAAGGTACTACAGAGCTATTTAGAAGTAAAAATTGGTAGTCTACTTGAACCTAGTACTCGAGTAGTACTAGAGGTAGATAGGAGAGTTTATGCACCTATCAGCGTGGTACATAACTATAGTGATGTTTTCTCTACAAGTTTGATCTATCCTATACACTCTTATAAGGATAGTTATAGGATTTGCCTAGAAGATAGAGAATATTGTACTGAAATTAAACCACTTAGTAGAGCCGACTATATTGTATACGAGAAGATTACTGGTATCAAGCAGGGTTTAAAAAACATCTACTTAGAGAAGCAAATAGCTGTCAACCGTGATGGTGTCCTAGATGCAGAATTACTAGGATGTAGTGGCAATATTGTGTTCGAAAATAATGGATTATTAAAAATCATAGCTACAATAGCTATAAGTCTTAGTGGGCTAAGAGGAGGTTTCAAGTGTTCAGCATTACTCAGCTACTATGATGGTTCTAAGCTTAGAATTCCTATAACTAGTAGCAAGGAGGTTCTAGAATTATTTGGAGAGTATAATTCTAGGAGACTCTCTATAGACAATAAAGCTGGTGGAGTTTTTGTAGACTTAGAAGGAGGCAGTGGATTAATCTATATTGAGCACAATGGTGTAGGACATATAGCTGAGGGTAAGCTCTCCATAAGAATACCATCTAGTAGTAGAATCTACGTTTATTCGAAGAATGGCGTAGAACTACTAGATTTCGAAGAACTAGAAGTACCTAGAGCTTCTTATACAATAGATAATGATAACCTCCATGTAGAATGTAGTGGAAAATGTATACTCTTATGTAGCAATGGTGCCTATTTAAAAGGCGGTGGGAAACTTATTGTTAAATTAGATAAGATACTGTGTAGTGAATGTAGCTTACTAGTAGTTAGTAAAGGTGCTTCAAAAGTATTCTATATACCGATTGTAGAGCTTATGATAGAAAAAGCTACTAGCAATGCTTATCTACTCTCTAAACTACTCCTAAGTTCATCTAGCTGAGAGAGTACATAGGATCTTATCTCATCAATAGATGGTAGTTCCTTAGTAATAACACCCTTCTCCATTACTTTGTCTAGTAGTGGTTTAGGTTCAGAACCATCTCTGCACTTATGTTGTGGTTTTACTCCCCATCTAGTAATGATATCATTGAGTGGAGAACATCTATAGAGTTGTTTCATTCCTGGCCATTTTCCTCTCTTAGTTGTAGGGATCCACTTTCCTTCTCTCTCTACTTCTACTATATCCATACTTATATCAATACTTGGTGGAAAAGCTATTGATGTCCCAACACCAAATCCATCAGCTACATCTTTTAGTTCGATTATACTTTCTTCGTCGATTCCACCACTTATAAATATCTTTACCCTATTGAATCCATGTAGGTCTAGTGTCCATCTTACTTCTTCAGCAATCTTCTTCATACTACCTCTTCTACTACTAGGTGTATCTAGTCTTACAGCTACTAGTTTTTCTCCTAGTGTTTCTGCAGCAAGTAGTGATTCTAGTCTCTCATCGTAGAATGTATCAACTAGTGCTATTCTCGGTATTTCTTCTGGTAGAGTTTCATCGAATAACTTCCATGCCTCGACAGGATCGCCTACTATTATTATTAGTGCATGTGGCATAGTACCCTTAGGCTCTATCCCTAAGTACTTAGATGACAGAGAGCCTGCTACACCATCTAGACCTCCTATATAAGCTGCTCTATCAGCCATCGGCGATATTGCTGGATGGAGTGCTCTAAGACCAAAGAATATAACTTGTTTATCCCATGCAAGTAGTTTTATTCTTGCTGCTTTAGTTGCTATACTAGTTTCGTGTCTGAGAACACCTAGTAGAGCAGTTTCAAGTTCTGCGAATTCGCAGTAAGGACCTTCAATAAGCATTAATGGTTCTACTGGTTTGAAGAGTGTACCTTCAGGTATAGAGTATACATCTACGTTTCTCCCTTCTAGTATCTTAAGAGCTTCTTCTAAGCCAGCAAAAACAGCCCATTCGTATTTCTTAGGTAGACTATATGTGTGGAATTCAGCGCGAACTTTTATACTACATAGTCCTTTCTTTTCTAGTATATAGCGTGTTCTCTCGAAATATACATCAGTTGTTTTACCACTAGTTATCTCATCTATATTAGCTACATATAGCCTAGGTTTCTTGTTAGTCATTTCTATTCACCTAAAACTTCTACAACTACTCTCCTTCTACGGGGACCATCTAGTTCTAAGAGCATTATATTTTGCCAAGTACCTCTTACTAGTCTCCCATTACGTACTGGTATAGTTCTCGAAGACCCTATTATAGCAGATGCTAAGTGTGCATGAGCATTATCATCTATGATGTTATGTTTCCAGTTAAAATCAGGCTTAAAAATCTGGGTAATTAACTGGACATAATCTTCTACAAGTCTACTCTCATACTCGTTTACTATTACTGCTGCTGTTGCATGAGGTACTGTTACTATGCATAGACCATTCATTATATTGCTATTTACTACTACTTCTTCAACACTATTAGTTATATCTAAGACTTCTATACGTTTACTTGTACTAATGTTGAATTCACCATAGTATACCTTCATACTAGATACACCTATTGTAATATCCCCAGTAGCACCACCTAGGATAGGATTAAATAAAAATCTATAGAGTGGATAAACAACTAGATAGGATTCAGAGGGGATTCAATGGAGGAAGTTGTAAGAGAACTCTATGAGAAAATTCAGTCCCATATTAGGGAGTTAGAGAGAGCTTTCAGCGATACTTTAGATAAACTCGATGTGACTAATTTTAACAACTATATCCACTCTAAGAGAGTAGCTGTTGTACTCTTTACTGCAAAATGGTGTAATCCTTGTAGATTATATCTACCTATTGTCAGACGTATAGCTCGGAGATGGAGCAAGAAATACAGCGATATAGGATTCGGGTTTGTTGATACTGATGAAAGTCCATCTATAGCTGATAGGTATTCTATACAAAATCTACCCTCTATAATAATCTATGTTAGGGGTAAGCCTGTTGAGCTAGTTGAAGGACTAGTAAAAGAGAGTGATCTACAGGGCAGATTAGAAGCTATATTATCGAAGATAGGTGAGTAGAAGGAGGTTATAGTGCATGAGCTCGAAGATCCCCATACTTGGAGAAAAACCACTTATAGGTGTCGTACACTTACCACCATTGCCCTGCTGGGGTAGATTTGTAGACCTGGATAGAATCATAGAATATGCTATTAATGAGGCAAAAAAGCTAGAGAAAGCTGGTTTTGATGCAGTTATTCTCGAAAACTATGGTGATAAACCATACAATGTAGACTATATCGATGATTTCCAGCTAGCAGCATTTACAGTTATTGCTAGTAGTATAGTAGAGGAGTTAAACATACCAGTAGGTGTTAATATTCTAAGAAATGCTGTCAAACAAGCGATTGCAGTAGCTTTTAGTTCAAGAGCATCTTTTATCCGTGTAAATAACTTGTGCGAACTAAGATACTCTGTCGAAGGTCTATTAGAGCCAGTACCAAATGCTACGAGGATACTTGATATACTACCTAGAAAGATACTACTTCTAGCAGATGTTAGTGTAAAGCATAGCTATAGTCTAGGTGAGTACAGACTGGAAAACATACTACTAGACTGTATAGATAGGCTCAGACCAGATGTAATAGTAGTAACAGGAGAGAAAACAGGTGAAGCACCTAAACCAGGATATGTAGCTTCAGTGAAGAAACTTGCTAAAATTCCTGTAGTAGTTGGAAGTGGTATAAATTATGATAATATAGGTGCATTTATCGATGTTGCAGATGGATTTATAGTTGGGACTTACCTAAAGATAAACAACATTACAGATAATCCTATAGATCCTAGAAAAGCACAAGAGCTAGTTAAGAAGCTTAGAAATCTCAAGAGAGAATAAGTGATAGCAAGAAAGTGAGGTATTTGATGATAGATGGAAATCATAGCTGAGTTAAAACCTACGAAGAATAAATACAAATTAAGTAAGACGGTGGATAAACTTAGGCCGTATGTAGATTTCTTTGATATACCTGAATCACCACTCGGCAAACCAATAGCACATTCTGTTCTACTAGCTTCCTACTTGAGAGAAGTATTAGGTGTTGAAGTTATTCCACATATTCGAGTACAAGATTTGAATAAAACTGCATTATTGAGTATTATTGGTGGTTTAGAATTCTTAGGAATTGAAAGAGTTGTACTTCTGAGAGGTGATCCTACTAGCGGCAATTCATCATCAAAACTAACTGTCGAGGAAGCAGCTTTTTATACAAAGAAAAACTCAGAATTTTTAGAGACTGGAGCAATTATAAGCTTAAGATATCCTATTGCTGATATACTGAAGAGAATAAGTAATAGGTATCTAGACTTCTTCCTAGTCCTGAGAGCTTCTCAGTACCAGGAGAAACTCGAGGTAGTACGTCAGTATGCTGATAGGAAGAGAATCTACGTGTACATAATTATAGCTACAGAGAAGAACTTGCCATTCATGAGGGAGATACTTGGTGATCAACCTCTACATACTCTCAACGAGGTGGCTGCCTTTGCTGAGAGTGTAAAAGAATTTGCAGATGGAGTAGTGTTGTCTTGTCCATTTGACGTAGATGCTATCGTAGAAGCATCTAAGCTTATAAGACAACAACTATAGAGAGACTACATCTGAGTTTATGTAGAGTATTTCTAGATTGAATCTATTTGTTGGTATTGTATTATAT
>JALTYD010000039.1:2142-5516 GCA_027046525.1 Pyrodictiaceae archaeon | reverse complement strand
AACTAGTGTTGAACAATAATGATCGCTATAGTTTTAAGCTACTAGTCTTTGTTACCTCGCTAGTACTACTTACTACTTCTCTACTACTCCTCGGCGGGTTTTCTCTAGAAGCTGTTTCACAAGTAAGTCTCGATAGATGGTGGGAGACTCTAGGAGGAAATCCGTATAGAACAGCAAATCTCTCTCCTACAGTTATGAGTGGAAGTATAACTGGTAGTACTAGGTGGTCTTTTGATGCATCATCCTACTCAGCTCTAGGATACTATCCATTCGATGTTAATCCATTAATAGCTAATATAGATGGACAAGGAGGAGCAGAAGTTGTAGTAGTTAATAGTGGTGGTGTAGTAATTATACTGAATGGTGCAACAACAAATACTGGAGGAGAACTACTAGGCTATCTATGGGTTGATGCTGAGCCTCATTCTACACCAGCTCTAGCTGATCTCAATAATGATGGTTTCTTAGAGATAGTAGTAGGGACTCGGAGAGGAAGAGTTGTTGCTCTCAGTGTATCGTCTACGTGGAGTATAAGCTATTTCTGGCGCTCAGAACAATTAGATGAGAGGATTAGTAGTAGTCCATTAGTAGTAGATCTAGATAATGATGGAGTATACGAAGTAGTTGTACAAGTTCGTAGTGGACTTGTATGTCTAGATGGTTCTACTGGTAGTATTCTCTGGAGAGCTACTGTGAAAGACATGGTTATGGTTCAGAGCCCTACACTACTAGGTGATATTAATGGAGATGGTGTACTAGATGTTATAGGTATTGGTTCTTTCGGTAGAGTATATGCTGTTAGCGGCGTAGATGGTTCTATAATCTGGGAGACTAATTTATGGAGTCAGAGTTCTCTACTAGAAGGACTACTAGTAATCCATACACCAGTAGTAGCTGATACTGATGGAGATGGTGTAAGAGAAGTAGTAGTTAGTCTAGGGAGAGAAGTCTTTGGTAGACCAGTTAACGTCGTCGAGAGAATAGATCTAATAGGTAGAGTAGCAGTTATAGATTCTAGGAATGGAGCACTCGAAGCAGTAATAGATCCTCCAACTGGTATAGAGCTTTTTGCATGGTTCTCTCAGCCAAGTATTGCTGCAGCTGATGTAGATAGTGATGGTGCTATCGAGTTCTTCATAGCAAGTGCTGATGGTGGATTATACCAAGTAGACTATACAGGAACTACATACTCAGTAACAAGACTATTCTGGTTTGATAGTGACTGGAATATACCAGCTATGGGGCCTACTTCGGCTGGAATAGCTCTAGCTGATACTGATGGAGATAATCAGTACGAAGTAGTACTAGTAGGTACTGTTGCTGGAGCTGAAAACCTAGAATACATAGTGTACGTCTATGATATTGCTACTAATACTACTAGCCAGCTATACACCACAGGTAGTATCTTCCGCGAGAGGTTTAACTGGCCCTCACTCAGTATAGGAGATGTAGATAATGATAACCTAGTAGAACTAGTTATTGTAACAACACATAGAGTTACATGTCTAGAGTAGGTGTTAACTATGCAGAAACACTCTAGGAGTCTGACTATAATTATCATGTTATTAGTATCTATCCTACTACTAGCTAGTACTGAGAGAGTAGAAAGCTATATAGATACTACAAATCCCCACTCTGAAGGAGACTTTGATCCGAGTGGTGATTCTTTCTGTGCTATCTGCCACGTAGGATTCCCAGCAGCTGATAGCTCAGCTGAAGTAGATCGTGTAGTAGATAACTATCGCTGCATAGTATGTCATTATTCATTATCACAAGATTATAGATCACTAGTTAATTCAACTATACATAGTCCTCATAGAACTACAGCATGCACAAGATGCCACGATACTTTCCATGCAACACACTGGAGATGGATGTCTCGTTACTATACAGATGTACGTGGTAGATATGGTTGCTGGAGAGCACATGCAGCTGTAACTCATGACTATAATCCACCTCAGGGAGCAACAATCTATTTCCTCGATACATACTATCTTAACCAGACAGCTCCAAAGAGTTTTAATCTCGTATGGCGCCCATGGTTCTATAATAGTCTTCTTCCAGGTACACAGGAGCTTAATGTCTATACCTATGTATTCGTTGATCCCTATACTGGAGATGTAGATGCAATACCGAGTAATAAGCCATACCTAGTCTGTATGAAATGCCATTTTGTAAACAATGCAACTCGTACAAACTTTAATAGTACTTATTTTGTTGATCACCCAGCAGTCTGCTACTCTTGTCATAGTAATACTACTGGGTATACATCTACCTATATACTAGAGCCACATGCTGTAATGGATCATGCTGTAACATCTTCGTGGAATTCTTGTAGAACTTGTCATGCAAATGTTGCACAATCTGTTGATAACTCTATCCATGGCCACAAGGGAGTAGGATGTAGATGTCACTCAATGATACATGTATCAATGTATAATGGATCTGCTTCATGGGTTTATATGTATCCTTCTCCAGGTACTAAGAACTACTTCTCTCCAGAATGTACTATGTGTCATTTTGTCCACGGAGGGACAACAGATGTAACGTGGTGGAGAACAGTATTCTTCTATAATACTAATAATGCATCAACATATAATGTACCTATATATCCTTTTAGTACACCGAGTGGCCTAAAGTACGCTAATATTTTCTACCTCATGAGGAATGGAGATGCAACAATAATATCGGGGCCAGAATTGAAGCTAGCTACTTGTTTTAACTGCCACTTCATAGCGGGTAGTAGTGGTGGTGCAGCAGCTGCAGAATTTAGTGGGTATATACCACTCCCGGAGAATATCTTCAGAGAACTAGAGGATCCACACGCAATAGGATCTCTATCAGAGAGTACCATGGATGAGGGGATCTTATCAAGACCTCATAGATACTTGCTGGTTAGTATAGGAGTGTTGTTATTAGTTTTATTGTTGCTTGTATTTCTCTCTAGAGGATTAAAGAATAATAGAATAAACTACTAGCATACTCTCCACCAGCAAGGAAGATGAGTAGTAGAGTACTAGAATATTGTCTATTCTATTCATAGTAGTTGTGGTCTAGGAGAAAGAAGTAGAGGGGTAGTAGAGTTATACTTTACGAAGTTTTCTAGCTAGTAGATGTATTATTATTGATGATATTACTCCCATGACGAGTATTACAATGTATGGTTCGTATAGAGATATATAGTTCCTCAGGTCTCTTGCTGTGATCTCTCTATTTGTATTTAGTACTCGTTTCTCTGTAGTTGTCTCTTGAGTAGTATTCTGTATAGTCTCGTTAGACGAGTAGTATTTCTTTTCTAATTCTAGAGTATTGTACATATTTATTATCTGGATAAAGAATTCTCCGAGCAGTCCATCAAGCTAGATGTCAATGAC
>JALTYD010000039.1:0-2132 GCA_027046525.1 Pyrodictiaceae archaeon | reverse complement strand
GAATAGTATTCGTGTCTCTACTTTCTCTTGTACATATGCTAGTTCTAGAGCCATTAATGTTCTCGGCTCAGCTCCGACGTAGTTATAGAGTAGATTAGCTGTATCTATTACGTAGAAATACCTTATAGGTGCTACTTCTCTATAGCCTGGGTGGAGAGCAAAGTATAGACTCGAATAGGTTATACTTACGAGAGCACTATCTAGTGCTGCTAGTTTCTCTACTATATTATCTGATCTAGCTAGATTCTCAGCACGCCATAGATTACTATTTGCTACTTCTAGGATTTTCGAGTAGACATTTGAGTAGCTACTCAGACTATAGGCGTATCCTACTAGGTGTTTGGCGTATCTTATAGAGTAGTCTAGTAGTTTATCTATATCTACTTCCTGGCCTGTAGGTTCTGTTAGTAGTGCTATTAATGAGTAGATTATTGATAGTTGTAGATAGTTTAGTATAGTAGATAGTCTGTTGCTTATAGAGAATGCTATCCTCTCGTTATATATTCCTAGCTGAGCTAGATTTAGTGTAAATCTCAGAGCTCTACTACTCCTATTTGTTTCTACTAGTAGTGATGCTGATCTAGCTAGTAGGAATACTCTTGATGTATCATTTACATTACCTAATGCTTGATTTAATACTGTTAACGCTAGTGTCTCCATCCTAGTTAGCTCTATGTCTACCTCCCATAGACCACTACTAGGATCTTCTAGTAGTTTTAGAAGAAAATAGGCTCTCGAAGCAACTTGGTATGCTTCTGCTAGTATGTATAGTGCAGCTAAGTCTAGTTTGTATCTATTTAGTATCTCGTGTGCAACTAGTAGTTCTCTAGTAGAATTAATACTCTCAGCAAAGAACTCTGGGAGTGTAGGATCTTCTATTATCTTCGCCGAGATATAGTTTATCATTTCTTCTATTCTCCTGAGAGCATGATTCTCGAATATATCTAGCTGGATATAAGCAATATCTACCATGTCTTCTGCTTTATCTACTAAGTAGCCAATACTACTAGGTTCTAGTCGGAGAGAATACCTACTATCTAGTAGAGATTTATTGTAGGCATCGAGTCCCCATCCTACACTTGTAAGCTCGATAGATATATTAGTGATATTGAGTGGCTCTGTAACTATTTCTTCGACTGTAAAAGCATAAGGACCTATATGGATTGGTTTTCTGACAAATATGTATTTTCTATCCTGGAGTTCTGGGTAGAAGAGAGTAGAATAGTTCCATTCTTGTGTACCACGTGCTTTCTCAGTTATAAATCCTACAAAGCCTATTGTAAGATCTGGATTAAGAGTACCAGTAGCTATTATGTCTCTCTTCAGTTCTGTATTTCTTAGAGATGCTAGAGTAGCAATATATACTGAGAGAGATAAACTAGGGCCTTCTATCATTTTTACTTCTGGGCTCATAGGATTTATTCTAACAGTATAGTTGAATATAAATGGGCTAAATCCTAGCGTGAAGACAGCTGCATAGACAGCTTCAGTGATAGACTGGCGGGCTAGAGTACCTACTCTAACACCTTCTATTTCTACACTTCCATCTCCTTCTGTTACATATACTTCTACTACTAGTGGTATACCTCTACCTCTATGTACTGCTATACCATAGAAGCTAGGGTGTAGACTACTTGAGTAAGCTAGTAGTGGCTGGATGAGAGAAATAGACAGTAGTATAGTGATAGTTATACATACTAGTCTACTTGGAAACTCCATTGTAATATGTATATCCTCCGAGTACTCCTAGCTAGATATTCTATCCTAATACCATATCTCTATGTAGTTAAAAAACAACTAGGTACTATGACACTCAGTACACGGCTGATCTCTTATCATTGGAGGGTCTAGAGGTGCTTCGTGGCAGTCGAAACAAGTCTTACCTTGTGTCTGACCTTCTAGACAGCTTGGAGCTAGTGGTACTTTCCACTTAGCATAGTCTGAGTGGCACTCAAAGCATACTCCTTCTTTTCCCCGCTCTAGTTGTGCTACTGCGTATTCGTGCATTTCAGAGTGTACTTCTATTGCTCTACCGAGTTTGTGGCAATTAGTACATTTTTCGGGTAGACTACCTAGATCGTGTGGATCGTGGCATATATCGCAAGAGCCTAGTAGCTCAATAGCCATAGTAT
>JALTYD010000038.1 GCA_027046525.1 Pyrodictiaceae archaeon | reverse complement strand
ATACTATGCTTTCCTCAGAACTGTTCCAGGTGCTAGTATTGTATTTCCCCATAGATTACTCCGACTGGAAGACAATAGGTAGTGACCTTGTATCTGCTATAGGGATAGGTACTTGGGCTATCAGAAACTATAACTCTATGTATGAAGTTCTCCGTTATGCATTTGAATCGGGAAAGATAAACCTAGTAGATACTGCGGAGAT
Organism: Pyrodictiaceae archaeon; assembly: GCA_027046525.1. Classification (GTDB taxonomy): domain Archaea; phylum Thermoproteota; class Thermoprotei_A; order Sulfolobales; family Pyrodictiaceae; genus JALTYD01. The sequence continues at coordinate 5,359 of JALTYD010000038.1, read as the reverse complement.
GTACGATAGTGGGAGAGCTGAGGAATTAGTAGGTAAAGTTGTTAGAGAAGTAGGTAGAGATAATGTCTTTATTACTACTAAGATAATGCCTCATAATTTTGTTAGCGAGGAATCTGTAGAAAAAGCTGTTCGTGCTTCTTTGAAGAGACTAGGAGTAGAGTATGTTGATTTATTCTTAATCCACTGGCCTAGTTCTAGTCTTAGTATCGAAGCACAAGTTAGAATTTTCGAGAAGATAGTTTACCGTAGAGGCTATGCGAGGTATATTGGTGTCAGTAATTTTAATGGAGAGGAACTCGTAAGAGCTATTCATGCGACAGGAAGTGCAGAAATAGTTGTCAACCAGGTTCACTATAGTGTGCTTAATAGGTGGGCTGAGTATGAGATACTACCTATTGCATTGAGACATAAAGTAGCTATTCAGGCTTATACACCGCTTGAACGTGGAAGAGTACTACGTAGTGGCTTGGTACGGGAGATTTCTCTCAAGACAGGTAAGACTCCTATCCAGGTGGCGTTAAACTACTTGATATCTAGGCCTAGTGTCATAGCTATACCTAAGACTGAGACTATGAAGCATTTGAATGAGATCTTTGGAGCTCTTGGGTGGAGGCTAGAAGAAGAGTATATTGAGAGACTTTCTGGTTCAAAAAGATGGTGGATCAGCTATGTAAGAAAGTAGGATTTACTTTATAGTCTATTTATGCTACTCTTATTAGTCCTCTCTCTGCTAGTCTGTGTAGTGCTTGTAGTACTTGGTTCTTAGGTATATTGTATCTTGTTGTAAAATCTCTTAGATCTAGGTAGCCATTGTGTGCTTTTATATAGTCTAGTACTAGTTGTTCTATTTCTTCTATACTTCTAGCTGTTTGTTGTACACTACCGACTTGATATGTTTTTCTCGGTGTACCTGCTATTGCTAGTGCTACTGGTTCTCTCCTTGGTTTTACTCTTATTAGTGGCTCAACTGGTGGTTCGGGGAATGAGCTCTTTATCTTCTCTTCTGCTCTCTTGGCAGCTTCGTAGAGTACTTCTAGTGCGTTGTTGCTTATTGTTACTGGATCTAGCTGTCCTATTGCTTCTACGCTAGTTTCTACTATTAGGCTTCTTACATTCTTTGTGAGTTCTTCGAATGTTAGGTTTAAGTTTGGATATATTGCTGTGACTTTGTCTTTTACTTCTTCGAGTGCTGCTCCGAACACCATTAGTGTCATTCCTAGATCTCTTACATCTTTTACTGTCTTTAGTCTCTCTTTAGCCATTACTATTAAGTGCTCAGTTGTTACTATCATTTTGAGGATATTTCTTATCTGTGAGACTTCTCCAGCATAGATTGCTGCTCTACTTTTTTCTCCTGTTCTTAGAAGTGTTACTACTTTCTCGAATAGTTCTCTGCTTCTCTTCTCGAAGCGATATCTTATTTCTGCAACTTTGTCTTCTATCATTTCTAGCCTAATTATAGCTGCATCTATTTTGTGTTGTATAGAGGGCTTAGGCTGATTAAATCCTAGAGTCCCGAGTAAGCGTGAGATTATTGTTGACATTTTCCCACCCGTATAATATTTTGTTTCTTAGAGGGGGGTGGTAGGGTCTCTACCCTGCTAACACGCTGAGAATACTGTAAACATCTAGTTGTGGATGTTAAATAGTAATACTTGGTTATTACTCTATGAGAAGCATGTAGAATGAAGCGTTGAAGAGTAGACGTGAGAAAACCACCTCTCTACTAGCTAGGAGAAAAATACAGTAGAGTTGTATCTAGTTAAAAATACTCGTTTGTATGTATACTCTCTAGCCCTCAAGGAGTTTCACTGGTATTGGCTGTATCTGTGTAGGTATCTGTGGTTGTTCTGGTTTCTTTTCTTCGACTTTAGCTGCTTTTTCTTCTCTTTCTCTGAGTACTGTGTGTGCTCCTGATTCGAGTGCTTCTATTCTATTCTTTACTTTCTTTATATCTTCTAGCTCCTGTGTGTTACTCTCTTTAGCACTTCTGAGGTGTTCTATTGCTGTCTTGTATGCTTTCTCGCCTATTTCTCCTGCTAGATATGCTAGTTTTAGATTAGCTATTGCTCTCTCTAGGCTTAGATTAGCATCTTCTATTTCATTGACTCTACGATCTATCATTTTCTTTAGACGTGAAGTATCTTCTTTTAATTTTGAGAGTCCATGGTCTAGTTTTCTACGTAGTTCGTGATATATCTTGCTCGGTATTTCATTTCTACTATACATGTCTTCTAGGCTTTTGAGCCTCTTTATTGCCCTCTGGTAGTTTGTTATTACTTTCTGTGCTAGTACTTTCCACTCAGGCCATACAACTACACGGTCGTTGTTTATATATACTGCCTCTGAGGGGTAGAAGTGTACTTCTTTGGATTCTGTTTCGAGAGTTATGGTTTTTACTATTCCATCTACATCGCTCTCTACGCTTACTATTGTCCCTCTAATTCTACCATAGGGGTCGTAGGCTGTTTCGCCTACGAATCTCTCTATGGATTCAACTGATATTGGTTCTTTAGCCATAGAGCCGGCTCACCCCCTATGAGTGTTATTCCTTGTAGGAATACTCTATTTAAGGAGAGGGACTCAATCATTCTTGGGGTCTAGTATAAAGGCTAGTATTATGGACTCTAGCTGGGCTATATTCAGAGCTGTTATCTTTGAGTATAGTAAAGTCTCAGAGGAGGTTGTCGAGGAGAGTTCTACTGGGCTAGATAAGTGGTTCCAAGTAGATCATAGTAAGACTAGTGTAGTAGATGTTAAACATACTGTGTATAGAGTTTCGAAGATAGGATTTTTAGTCCAGAATCTAGGGAGCAAATATGCTAGAATTGTATGGGCTAGTAATTTTGTACTTAAAGCTGCTAAACCTAATTATCGTGTCTGTAGGTATCACGAAGATATAGACTATGGAGAGAACATAGAGTATTGTAGTAAGCTTACACGTAGCTTGAGAGGATATTGTAGTATACACATAAATACACCAAGAGCGCTTTATGAAATGTGTGCTCAAGGCATAGATGATGCTTGTAGAAAAGCTTCTAGGTATTTTGTCGAAGAGAAGTTTACTGTCTATCTACTAGACTATGGTGGGAGTAGAGTTAAGATTGGACTCACTAAGAGTAGTAGATTTTTGTGGCGTATTAGTGAACAACCTCATATTGCTACTGCACAAGTATTTGTTGGTGATCTTATTAGTAGTAGAGTTAGAGAAAAAGAACTAGGTAGACATAAACTTGCTACTGAGGGGCCTGGAGCAAGACTAGAAAAGAGAACTAGACTAGCTATTAGAATACTCGAGCAGAAGGATAGTAGTGCTTCTTTCTTTGGGAAGAGAATTGCTAGATTTATTAGTATGTTAGGACTTAGTGGTTCTTTTAGATCCTATACTGTTTTACCACGTAGTATAAGTTCGTTTAAGAATACTAGAGAGATAAATATTAACCAGTTGTTGGGGAGAAGATTAGCTGTCGAGGATTACTGGGGTGGTTCTATAGTATTCAGAGATAGAGAAACTAGAGAGTTACTACTTATTAACAAGAATTCTCTGCTCCACTACCCTGTTAGGGTTATTTTTGAATAAATTCAGTATAATCTATGTACATGGTCATCTAGTAGGTGGAGAGGAGTTGGTAGAGAGTATTGATGTAGATAAGAGTATTCTCGAAGATCTTAGAAAGCTTGCTGTTAGAGTTGCTGGTGAAGCAGCAGCTTATATACGAGATAGGTATGGTATTAGCGAGTTTACAGAAGTAGTTGGTTTTCATAGTGGTGATGAAGGTATGAAGATAGACTATGAGAGCGAGGGTGTTATACTCGAGTTATTAAAGAGGGAGGGTTTTCGTGGTCTCTTCGTTGGCGAGGAGAGAGGTCTTATTAAGATAGGTGATGATCCCTTCGTAGCTGTTGTTGATCCACTTGATGGTAGTAGGAATTATGCTAGTTTAGTACCATGGAGTAATGTTAGTATAGCTTTCGGTTACATAAGGGGAGGACATGCATCTCTATTCGATATAGTAGCAGGTGCTGTAGCTCCAGTCTTTCCTTGGCCTATCTCTAGCTTTGCTAGAGGTCTAGGTGCATATGAGGGTGGTAGGAGACTTTATGCTAGAGAAGCTGGTCCTACGAAGATTGTAATGGCTTACGTGGAGAATCTCGACCAAGCAAGAGTTGTTCATAGATATTTAGAGCTAGTAACAGGTAAGAGGAGTGTACGTGCACTTGGTAGTGCAGCACTAGAAGCTGTATGGGCGGGGTTTGGGAGAGCAGAAGTCTTCCTAGATATTAGGGGTAGACTTAGAGTAGTTGATATAGCTGCTGGGATAGGAATAGCTCTAGAAGCTGGTGCATGGGTATTAGTCGAGAAGAATAATGCGAGTCTACTATCAGTTGAGAAAGTTGGTAGCGTAGTAGTAGCATCCAGTAAGAAAGTAGCTGATATAGTGTCAAGAGCTCTATCAGAATCTGGTTTTAGCAATTTGTCTTCTAAATGGGTGGTAGAGTGGAAGAAACTCTAGGAGAACTAGGAGAACTAAGTGTAGTTGAGAGAATAATTGATATACTTAGAGAGAAGTGGAGATGTAATATTATCGAGCCAGGTGATGATGCTACCTGCGCAGAGATAGGTAGAGGCAAGGAGTATATCTTACTCAAAATTGATGGTGCTTCTTTTGAATCTATAAAGCTACCGTGGATACAATGGAGAGATATAGGGTGGCAACAAGTTATAGGAGTAGCTAGTGATCTTATAGCGAAAGCAGCTAGACCACTACTCTTTGTTGTCTCAATAGGACTTAGTCCAGAAGAAGACTACGAAGTTGTAGATAGCATCATGAGGGGGGCTAGTGAAGCAGCAGTAGTATGTGGTGGATGGCTCGGAGGAGGAGATACAAATTCTTGTAGTGGAAGAAGAAGAGAATGTGGATGGATAGATGTAGCAGCTATAGGGTACAGCGAGAAACCTATAGGGAGAGCTCCTCTAGTCGGTGATTACATCTATACTACAACGGGGAGAATAGGTTATGGAGGAATAGTAATGCATTCATATAGTACATCATCATGGGTAGATGATATTAAACAGTATCGAGAAGTTTTTGACGAGTTTTCGAGACCCTATCCTAGAACGAAATTCATAGAACTAGCTGAGAGAGTAGGCTCTAATTGTATAACTAGTTCAGTAGATATAAGTGATGGATTAGCTTTCTCACTCTACTTAGTAGGTAGAGCAGCTGGTGGAGCTATAGTATTAGATAATCTACCAGTTAGAAGTACTGTATATGAGTATAGTAGAGATAAGGGTGTACGAGTAGAAGAACTTGCTCTCTATGGTGGACAAGAGTATGAAATAGTATTTACTGTAAGA
>JALTYD010000037.1 GCA_027046525.1 Pyrodictiaceae archaeon | reverse complement strand
TGGTATTACTGTGTAATTATCTAAAACTTGATTGTACTCGATTATAAGTGGTATTATGGTGTTTATTTAAAAAGTATTACAGAGTTTAGCCTAGTTTGAGCGTAGTAGCTCTTGTATTTAAGTATAAACTAAAGTATTACTGCGGTGTTCTACTCATGCCTGTTATGTACGTATGTGGATCATGTGGGTATCCTCTCTCTGTATTTGTTAAAGTAGGACAGAATAGCTATGGAGTTCCTACTCCTGATGAAGTTATTGCTCAGTATGGAGGTATATGTCTTAGATGTGGTTCTCCGCTACGTAGACCTAGACTTGATGACATAGTGATTAAAGTCGATGGGAAGAAAGAATTTGCGCGTAGAATATTCGAGATACAAAGAGAGTATATTACTGGGACTAAGTTTCTCAATAAGTATCTTGATCAGCTAGATCTTGATCCAGAAGTTATCGATGATATAAGGAGAGAAGTATTTGAGGGTTCTATGACTTTATCTGAGCTAGATGTTCCTAGTGATGTAGATGACGAAGTATCTACTGAGGAGAGTAGTAGCTAGTTCTAGGCATTATTGTATATATTTTGGTTGTAGTTGTTGTCTATCTTTTTGTTTCTTATAGCTGTAGAGTATTCTACAGATTACTATAATAGTATTGTATAGTAGTGTAGTTTAGATGGTGTTGTTTAGTGGGTAAGAGTTTAGGGCTTGAGATAAGAAGTGCACTTGTTGATGCTATGAAGATTCTGCATAGTAGGAGATTATTAAATCTACGTGGAGGGAATGCTAGTGCTATTTTCAGAGTTGGTGATAGTGGTGCTGTTTTTGTCTATATAACACCTAGTGGTGTTTCTAAGCATAGATTGAAGCCAGAAGATATAGCTGTAATGAATTTAGAGGGTTATGTATATGAGGGTAATCCTAGTAGTGAGTATAAGATGCACCTAGAGGTGTACAAAGCTAGGAGTGATGCTAGAGCGGTTATACATGCTCATAATCCTCTTGCTGTTTTTGCCTATACTAGTGGAGTTAGTATAGATTATTCTCTACTAGGTGTAGAAGCAGAGTATTATCTTGGAGGATGTGTAGAGAGTATAAGTGAGTATAAGCCTGGTAGTATTGAGCTTGCTCGTGCTGTTGCAAAAGCGTCAGAGGATTGTGATGTAGTTGTTATTAAGAGACATGGTGTTGTTGCTATTGGTACTTCTGATGATCCTGTTGAAGCTATCTATGAAGCTGTTGATAAACTAGAAGTACTCGAGGATATAGCGTTTGTATCGATTCTAAATAAGCTACTTAGGTCTCTTGGCTAGGTGATGATAGTACTATTTTGGCGCCTAGTATTGTTAAGAAAGCACCAATAGCTGTTACTGGTGGTACTGGCTCGTCTATAACAAGCCATGCGAGGATTCCAGCTCCATATGGTTCTAGTAGCGTTATAGTTGCTACAGCTGATGCTGGATAGTATCTTAGAGAGTAGTTTATCATGCTGTGGCCGAGTAACATTGGTACTATTCCTAGTAGTATTAGGTATGGTATACTTGTCTGTGGTACATTCCAGGGCTGTCTACCAGCTAGGACAAATCCTGTTAGAAAGAGTAGAGCAGAGCCATAAGCTACTAGTGTGTATGAGAGTGTAGATATTTCTCTCTTCCTAACTCTCCTCCCTATAATTATATATGCTGCTGCCATAATAGCTGCTGTGAATGATAGTATACCTCCAAAGAGTGTTGCACCAGCCCATGGAGTTGATAGTACTAGTACTCCCAAAAATCCTATAACTACTCCTGCGAATTTCCTAGCAGTTATTTCTCTAGAGACTAGAGCATCATAGAGACCAGCTATTATAGGATATGAGACTACTATACCCGTAGATGATGATACTGTCATGTGTCTTAGACTCTCAAGCCATAGCGAGAAATGTAGAGCTAGGAATATTCCACTTAGTATACTTATTATTGTCCAGTCTCTCTCAAACCTAGGTTTTCCTATGAATAGTAGATGAGCTAGTAGAGTGATAACTGTGCCTACTAGTAGTCTCCACCAAGCAGCTGTATATCCATCAACTCCTGCAAGTCTAGCTAGTGGTGCTGCCCACGAGATACCTACTAGTGCAAGAAGAAGTGCTAGTGACTGTGGTTTGACGAATTTTTTGATATCTATCTTCTCCACCTAGTACACCATTTCCTCTTTTTCCTACAACAGTATGCTCCTAGTAGTAGTAATCCTGCTAGCTATTTTGCTCTAGGTTGTTAATATCTACTACTACTCCTTCGCTATCTACGATGTCCCAGAATTCTTCAATAGTATTGAGCTTCTTATTGGGAGTATATTCTTCGAGTTCGAGAAGTTTCTTTTTAAAATCTACTCCTAGAGAGAAGCCTCCAATACCTCGAGTAGATACTACTCTATGACATGGTACTACAATGAGATTAGTGTTATACTTCATACATACTCCTACAGCTCTAGGGCTTGTTGATACGAGTTCTGCTAGTAGCTTGTAAGTTATAGTATAGCCTATAGGGACTAGCGATAGTAGTAGATAGATATAATCACATTTTCTACGCGGACTAGAGATACTGCTTTTTCTAGATCTTGTAGTCAACAAGCTATACCCTATGGGATTATTAGTAGCTAGGTTTAAGTCTCTGTTGTATCTTTCTATAGATAATCCAGCGTTTTGAGTATCTGATAAGTCCTAGGTTTTCTTCAGATTTACCACATATCTCAGAAGCTAGATTTCTACTAGGCATTTCTTCGCCGTAGGGTATACCTAAGATGCATAGAGAGAGTGGAGCTATAGTAGTTGAAGGCAGTATTTCTGGTAGACCAGAGTATCTACTTAGTCCCTCTATATCTAGTGCTACAACACCATAGAGTGAGTGATTTTCAACACTTAATTCTTCTACTAGTGGAGATTTTATAGATCCTGGTACAGGGAATCTATTATTGCTAGGTATTACATAGATTACTGGATATTTGGATCTAGGGATATATACCATGACACCAGCGTGTTCCTCTATTATTTTAGTGACATCTTCTATGTAGTCAGGGTCATTTACGAGTACTACAAATATTGGTGGTATTTGTGTTGTTAATGGTACTGGTGAATATGCTTTTGATAATTCTTCATCTATCATGGGATGAGTAGCTATGTGTATATCGAGTTTTAGTAGAATCTTCCTCGAGAGATTCCTCAGTACTCTATTTCTGGATAGAATATTACGTGCTAAACTAATAGCTATTTGTGGTATTACTGTTCTATGGTGTTTTCTATCTCTAGTGAGTAGTTGGCTGAGTGGATTATGGCCACCTCTCCCGGGTTTTATGAGGCCGTGATCGTAGAGTAGTCTGTTTATATTTACTCTATACTTGTAGGTACTAAATCCATGATCACTTACTATTATTGTATTTGGGCAGTTCTGTTGAGCTGTTTTAGCAAGATTATCTAGTTCTACTAGTACTGGTTTTAGATATTTATCTATCCTATGTAGAGATTCTCTACATCTATGTATGAATAAGTCTGGGAGGTTCATCGTAACCCATACTAGGTCGTAGTTTTGTTTTAGGAGTTTTTCTACTCCATCGTGGTAGTAGTGGATTATTTCAACTGCTTTCTCTAGATTACTATTGCAGTTGTAGTTGTTCCTGATGTACTTTATGAGTTTGTTTATCATATTAGTATCGAAGAATTTTGATAGATAGTCTTTTGGCACAGAGAGAGGGTCTAGTCCTACTCCCCATATTCTTCCTATAAAGTTATCTCTTTTAGGTGGATGTATTGGTGTAGGAGGTATGGGGTCGATTACAGCGTATTTTATGTTTTTACTAGTTATGTGTAGTATTTCGTGTAGTCGTGGATATTTTAGATCATTAGCTGTATACAGTCTTGTTTTCCATGTATTCCTATTGTCTTTGTAGTAGTAGAAGAAGTCTAGTATACCATGTATATCGGGTGGAACACCTGTCATTATAGTAGTCCAAGAAGGATATGTTAACGGTATTATAGTATCTAGTTTAGCAGATCTAAATTTGCTTCTTAGAACTGGCATATAATCTAACATTAGAGGGTCGAGACCATCGTAGCCTAGTACTAGTAGTTTTGTCATAATAGCCACTTCTCGGCTTCACTTAGCTAGTATTCCTTGAAGTATACTAGCTGTTCTAGATTACTATAATTTTGTCTGTATCTATAGAAAGAGTAGTAGGGTTCTAGAGCTACCAGCTTGGATACTATAGGTTGTTGAGAACTTCTAGTGAGTTGAGATTTTTAGTTGTCTAGAGGCAGGGCCCAGCATGGTAGCGAGGGATTTGAAGCACCAAAACCACGTGCCAGTTATATGGTAAGCTCCATAAACCAGTCACATTCTAGTCGTATGAATTTTCCACCCACCGCTGAGATCTCTGCACGGAATACTGTATTGGATATTGCAGCTTCTGCAACTTCGTGTAAGTTTTCAATAAGCTCCCAACTAGTGGATAAATTCACTGAATATGTCTACCAGCGCTACGGTAAGTGGCATACACGTAATCTCGCCTGCTACCTGAAGCTAGGCTTAGCTACAATTTCTAATCCACTGATACTCAAGAAGTCTACATGGAGAAAAGCTAAGTATGCTATAGAGGCTCTGAGGTCTCTTGCTGAATTCTGCAGAATCAATGGTATTAGCTTTAACGTAGACTTCACTCTACTACGTAAACATGTTGATACAAAGTCAAAAAGTTGAATTTGACATCTTTGAGTTTGAGTCAGAGAAGGAGGACATAGTAGAACAGGCTATCAATATGCTACAACATCCTAGTGAGAGGAAAGGACTAGGACTCGTCTTGCACATAGTTGCTGTAACATGGTTCTTTACAGGGCTACGTGGAAGCGAGCTACGCCACATGTTTGAGCATTGACATGATCTTAGAAAGTTTGAGCACTCTAAAGTCGTAGTTGTACACCTTGGTTATGATGGAGGGAAGAAGAAAGCTTGGATTACAATGATTCCTAAAGAACTTGAAGAGACCTCAAGCAGAGTTCTACCTCTAGGACTAGGAGAAAAGCTTGACAAGTACCTGCGAGAAGCTGATGTATCTCTTAAGCTATTGAGGAAGACACACAAAGCTGTGATGCTCGAATCAGAACTTGATAGTGTAGAAGCAAATCTGCTACAAGGTAGACTGAGTCGTGTGATAGTCGCCCACTACATCAAACATATATGAAGGATAGCAGAAGAGTACCATGGAGCAGTAGAACCCTACCTCTACCTAATCGAAAGCCTAGACTTAGATCTTCAAACTACAACTCTATACAAGCTCTTTGAGAAAAGCTGGTTTCCTCCGCCTCTCAGCTTTACTAGCACAGTTGAGCAACTTTGCCAACTTAACAGCATCTATTAAAGTTCCATCATACTCTACTATGCCTCTAGGTATCTATTATGAGCATTTCCGCCTTATGGCCTTCTTAGATAGGTTTATTGATTGCTGTCAGCTATTATCTATGAGAAGTGGTAGGTACTTGATTGTAAAAGGTGATTTTCTCTTGGGCCTAGATGATAAATGTGTAGATTCCAATGTTAGAAGAGGTAAAACTCTCATTGGAGCGTTTGCAGAGTGTGGTGCTGGAAAACAAACTATTGACTATGTAGCATTTCTCTTCTCTACCTTTAAT
>JALTYD010000036.1:1814-5716 GCA_027046525.1 Pyrodictiaceae archaeon | reverse complement strand
CTACTCTTACGTCTTATAGCGTAAGCTTCAGCATCAGCTATTACTATGAATAGAGAGAATCCTAGTTTTTGGTAATAGATAAGCTGGTCTGCGACCATTTTGTGGCCTAAGTGGAATTTACCGCTTGGCATAAATCCAGTAACTATTGCAATTTTCTCCTTGTTGTTGTAAGCTTGTAGAATCCTGTCGTAGTCCCTGTGCCCAAATACTACACCTCTAGTCATTAGATGATGAGGTTTACCAAAGGTTTTAGTAACATGTGGTAGTATTTCGCTAAATCTCCTTATGCCGAAGTACTTATAGAGCTTCTCATAGTTTAGTTCAGCTTCTGAAGCCCAAGGGTCTATCTTGTAGTTCTCCACAAAGGTTGGTCACCGTAGTAATCCAATGTAGTTCCACTGGTACAATTTCTACTGTGTTGTTTTTATACTTTTAGCCCTAAGACTTCTTATCGTATTATAGCATATATGGAGAATGGGTAGCTAACATGGTAGAGGTACTTAATGCTAGTAATATCTTTGATATAACGAGGGAGATAGCCGAGAGAGTGCCAAAGATCTCTAGAGAACTTAGGATAGAACTTGAATCTATGGGAGTAATAGGTAGAGTAGAAGAAGATGCTAATTACACTAGTAGGTATAAGAGAGTATTTGCTGTAGATGCCGCCTTCCCTAGGTACCCGTTCGATACTGTTAGCTTATCTTTTAGTATTGTAACAGTTGCGAGACTATTCTACGAGTTTAGCTCTAGAAGACTAGATGTGGATGTAGATAGGAAACTACTTGTAGAATATGGAGGAGAGATAGACCAGGACTATGTAAGTGCAAAGGCGAGAATATGGGAAAGAGATGCTATTCTCTCAGCCATAGAGGATGTAGAAGCTATTTTTGTTGATGGAGAGATTGTCCCAAAAATTACGCCTAAGATTAGGGATGAGCGTAGTAGCCTATGGGTTAGCGCTCTAGAAAAGAGCCGAGAAGTTTTAGAGAGAGCGAGAAGGAACAGTGTGGTTGTCGCTGGTATAATAAAGCGTAGTTATTCTAAGATTATATCAAAGCTTATTGGTGCTAATGTGGTAGTTAATGATAAGGCTATTGCATCTGCAGTTTTAAGAAGAGGAGAATATATTGCTCTAGAATCTCGAGACCCTATCTTGAGCATGTATAAGTGTTTTGATGTATTTTACAAGCCATTTGTAGGTCTTCCAGAAGCTGTACGAGTAGAGCTTTGCTGTAGTAATGTATTTTGTCATGATTTTATCTCTCTGCTTGTGAATGAATCTAGTAATTCAACTGGACTACCATGGTTTGTAGATCTTGTCGACAGCAGAGCGAAAAAAGAAGTACGTCTCATTAAACCTTTATATATTCGTTTACTTGCATCACTCTCGGTCGAAGATAAACAAGTTCTAGGTCTACCATCTAATTTGCAAGAGAGTATTCCTCGTTAGAGTTGATAATAACCTAGGATTAGTATAGCCTGCAAGATTTACTATGTCGACTGTTTTCTCTACGATTACGCTGACATAGTGGTAAATTCTCCTATGACGACGTTGTTCGAGTCTTTCTAGGCATACTAGAGCTGCTATTAGTTGATTAAATAGCTTCTCTACATAGTCTCCTCTATGTGCTGTTTTAGTTAATAAGTGTTTTATCCTAGTATATGCTACAAGGAGCTCTATACTACAACCATATAGTCTAGTGAATGGTTTTTGCTGTTCTACTTTAAGGTTTACAGGGTAGAGATAGAGTAGCATGTATTCATCTAGTCTTTCTCTTCTCAGTACTAGGGTTTCTATTCTTGATCCATTATAATCTATACATGGTGTTCTAATAGCCTCTGAACGTACTAATTGCATATCTTCGCCTAGTACAGCTAGATAGAATGGGAGAGGGTCATCTGGAAATCTGATACAAAGCTCAGTAGCTTCCAAAGATAAGCTATAGAGTTTTGTCCCAGGATATATTAGTGTATAGAGGAATTCTTTTTCTCTCTCTTCTGTAGTGTATATGCCAAGGGGAGATACTATCTGTAGAGAGGGAGACGATATAACGGTAACAGACTCCCATGGCGAGTTTTCAGGCGGTAGTAATTGTAGTATCTTCTCTCTTATTTTTTGGTCAGAATTATATGATGCTATTCGAGGTGCTATGGGTTTTAGTCTTTCTGGGGATTGTCTGGCTGCACGTGTCATAGAGTCACTCCTATATGATGCTTTCGTCGAAAGAAGGTATATTGGTTTAGGCGAGATATGTAGTTTGATCAGAGGAAAGAATGTATGTGTCGTAGGTGCATCGTCTAGTCTCGAACGAGAAATAGAGTGTATAAGTTATAGGCTCTGTGATATAGTGTTAGTAGCAGATGGAGCTCTATCGTATCTACTAGAGTACTCTATTACTCCTAGTGTAGTTGTAACTGATCTAGATGGTTCTTGGGAGAAAATAATAAATGTATCAGAAATAGGCTCAGTCGTTATTGTTCATGCACATGGTGATAATATTGCATCTCTGAAGTACATAGTACCTCTTCTACGAAGGGTACATGGGACAGTCCAGTGTATATTGAGTAGCTTAAAGTTTTCGAGTGTAGTTGGTGGATTTACTGATGGAGATAGAGCTGTCTATATATCTGTGTATTGTGGTGCTCGGAGAGTGTATCTCCTAGGTATGGATTGGAGTGCTAAAGTAGGAAAATGGTCAAAACCATGGCTTAGAAACCACGTTGAAGCATGGACGGAGAAGAGAACGAAACTAGTTATAGGCAAAGGATTAGTTTCTTTAATCAGTAGAATAGCTCATGGAGGGAGCAGAGGTACTATTATAGAGTATTATCATTGCTAGGTGATGTTGATGGAGATTCAGAGAGTAGAGATAGTTACTGGAAGTAGGATACACCTAGGATTCTATGGATTATGTAGCGATAATGGTAGGAAGTTAGGAGGTATAGGTATTGGAGTTGATGGAGTAGGTTATCATATACTAATAGAGCGTACTGAAGCTGGCAAAATTACTACTGAAGGATGTCAAAAAGAGAGAACATACATTATTGCAGAGAATGCAGTAAAAATGTTAAGCTACAATGGAGGTCTAAGAATAGTACTCAAAAAGTGTATACCTCCGCATATCGGGCTTGGCTCAACTACTCAGTTGACTTTATCTATATTTAGTGGCGTTGGTTTATTGGCTTCGAAGAATATTCTATACTCTATTGAAGCTTCTAGGAGAGGGCCTTTCTCAGGAATTGGTGTAGGTGTTTTTCTCTGGGGAGGTTTTATTGTTGATTCGGGTGTAGATAAGACAAGGAATCGTAGAGCTAGACCAGTATTATCTGGTGTTATCCCTAGTAATTGGCGTATTGTCGCACTAGTTCCAAGGACTAGTTGGAGAATAAAAGAATCAGAACAAGAGAGGACACTCGTAGAGTTACCGAGAGGACTTAGTAGAGAAGATTGCTACAGAGCGATGTATTTATTGTTACGTAGAATACTGCCAGGACTAGCTGATTCAGACTTTGATTTATTTACAGAAGGTATTGAGGAGATCCAGAGACTAACTGGTATGTATTTCTCAGAAGCTCAAGGAGGACTATTCTGTTGCCCCGAGTCTGAAGAAGCAGTTTATTTACTCAAAAAAGTTGGAGCTAAAGGTGTAGGACAGAGTAGCTGGGGTCCGCTAGTGTATGGATTTTTCAGAAACGAATCTGAAGCACATAGAGCTATTAAAGAGATAGAGGGTTTTGATGGTGAGATCTATATCCTATCTCCTAGGAATAAAGGTGCAGATATTATAGTCGAGACAAAAATGACTAATTAATTGATGGATTCTTTTACTTTAGATCTACTGCTACACCTATTGGTGATTCCTCATTAATGTCATAGATTTGTTTTAATATCTTCTTAGCAA
>JALTYD010000036.1:0-1804 GCA_027046525.1 Pyrodictiaceae archaeon | reverse complement strand
TCTTAGCAATTTCCTTGAGTGTGATCATGACCGTGTGGGGTCTAATACTAAGCTCTTCCGCAACGCTCTCCCAGCTTTTTCCTTGGAGAGCTTTTGCTAGGAGTATATGTTCTTCTCTCCTTGATAACGTTATTTCTGTTTCTCGAGGCAGAGAGGCAAAATAGTACTTTGCTATTCTCTTGATGATATCGGCCGCTGCCTCATATGTCATAGGTCCATACGCGTATATCCATAGTCTATCTATCTGGATTTTATTTAGATCTAGTGTAGACTTCTTCTCGATGGGTTCTCCATGTTTGAATATTAAGATGGCTATTTCTGTCTCTAGGTCGTTGTAAGGCTCGCTTAGAGTTTCTAGTAGTTTTAGTTTAAATTCTCTATTAAAAATTGTTACTAGTTTCTCGGAGCTACGTTTTACTGGTTTTAGTACTAGAATCGTATATTCACCACTTACAGGGTTTCTGTCAGGTGACATGTGGATAGGGAGGTAGGAGTTCTTTAGCCAGAATTTAAGTAGTTGTTCATTTACTCCAAATCCACTTCCCACCCAATCTAGGCCTGTTTTCCACGCTTCGTCGTAGAATTTTTCTAGTGCAAAAGATCCTATTCCTCTCCCCTGGACTTCGGGATGAGTTGCTATTCTAACTATTCTCCAGCCTCTTAGTCTACCGAATTCTCTTACTCGTAGATGTTTAAGTATTCTATCGGGGATTATATTTCCGGGGGTTTTTCCTCCTCTCAGAAGCTCATCGATTAATTCTTCATCGAGACCACCTTCTTGTGCTATTTGAAGAGCACATACTACTTTCTTGGTAGTCTTTGTTACTACTGCTCTAACTATATGGTGTGGAGCGTCTGCGATTAATGCCAAGTCGTCAGGTTCATTTCTGTAGTGTGCAAGTACGTATATGCCGAATAACTGTCTTAAGATGTCTTCACCTTCTGGGCTGAAGAGATGCTCTGGGTCGAGTTTTACGTATTCAAGATTTTGCTCTTCTATATCAGCTAGGCTTTTCTCGTCGAGTTTTGCTGGTTCTGCATCTAGAAGGAGAGCATCAAAGAGCCATTTCTCTATAGGGTCGTTTTCGGCATATCTTATTGGTTCATGCATTTCTACTTTGATTAACTTAGTATTCTTGTCTTTTTCTATTGCAGGGAGAAATCTCACCGAGAATCCTCTACCTGCACCTTCGTAGCCGTGTATAGTTGTTGCAAATATTATCCTCTTGTGTCTTCTCCATATTTTGTGTAGAAGAGGTACATGTATACCAGCTGCCTCGTCGACGATAACTATATCAGCTTTTATTCTTGTAGCATCTATGGGGCTCCAGTACTCTATAGTATAATTTTTGCCTTTTAATTCGATGATGTTGCCTCTCTTCCTGAAGATTTTTATTTCATGACCTAGTTTTTCAGCAGCTTTTATTGCTAGGTTGAAAAATGCTTGTGTACTCGAGCTGTCTGGAGCAGTGACTATTATTCTTACTCTAGGTGTTTTGTTTCTAAATATTGATGCAAGTGCTATAGAAGCTAAGCCTGCTGCTCCTGATTTTCCTCTCCCTCTATCAGATGTTATTAGTATTGCTAGTCTTCCTCTATGAGGAGTATCTACTAGTTGTTCTAGTTTCTTTAGTACATTTATTTGGTCATTTGTTAGTGCTAGTTCGTATATCTTGTAAGGGAATATAGTGTTGCTCGGTAGCTCTAGTTCTTTTTTCTTCTTCAACTCTATCTTATAATCTCTCGAGTAGATTATTTCTCCTTCATCTGCATTGAATATGTGTATTCCGCTATGATCTTTTAG
>JALTYD010000035.1 GCA_027046525.1 Pyrodictiaceae archaeon | reverse complement strand
GTGGTAACATGTTATAGACTCTACTATCCCTTTGTATATCATCTGTATACATCTTCTGGGTATTTGTTTAGTATCTTTGGCTTCCTCTTACCGATTATTACCATATTTTCTATCCTAATACCATACCTGCCTCTTAGATATACACCTGGTTCTATTGTTACAACCATACCTTCTCTTAGAGTATAGTCTGAGTTATGTGATAGTCTCGGCTCTTCGTGTACATCGATACCTATGCCATGGCCTAGACTGTGTATAAAGTAGCTCGAGTAGCCGTGTTTTTCTAAGACTCTACGTGCCGCTGCATCTAGACTACCTGCTTTTTCTCCATCTATAGCTAGTTCTGCTGCAGAGTATAGAGCTTCTAGTACTGCATCTGCTGCTTTTAAGAATTCTTTGCTAGGAGTTCCTATGAATAATGTCCTAGTAGTATCACTCGAGTACCCCATGTATCTTGCTCCGAGATCTATTAGTACTGGTGTATTCTCTGATAATATTCTACGTCTAGATGGTGTTGCATGTGGATAGACTGTATTCTCTGAGAATGCTACTATTGTTGGAAAAGAAGTAGATTCTGCTCCATATCTCTTGATTTCGTACTCTATTGTTGCAGCTACTTCTAGCTCTGAGACACCTTCACGTAGTATATCGAGTGCTTCGTTTAGAGCATATTCTGCTACTTCTAGTGCTCTCGTCATACGCTCTAACTCCCATTGTTCTTTTACTACTCTCCAGCTCCAGATCTTCTTAGATATATCTCGTAGCTCTACATTTGTCTTCTCTAGATTCTGGTATAGAGGTAGAGTATTCGTTGTATAGCCTACTTTCTTGCATCCTTCTGATACATAGACTGCTACTGCTTCGTAGAAGCCTTTGTTTTCTACTCTAAAACCTTCTCTCTGTGGAGCCATTTCTCCTGGTAGTTTGTATGGAGTAGCTATTACTATCTCAACTAGGTGGTCTATACCTGACTCAACTAGACTATCATATGCATTGAGGTATTCGAGCATTGGTACGTATAGTTTTACTCCTCCATCTTCTCTATACGCTAGTACTCCTGCGCCTCGGTAGCCAGTTAAGTAGAATATATTAGACTGGCCATCAACTACTAGTCCACATAGATTTTCTTCTCTTGCTAGTTTTTCTATCTTCTCGATCCTACTAGTATATATCGACAAATTATTTACACCGCTATTAGATAAAAGATAGTATTTCCTAATTATCTATACCTATCCACTACTCTCTACAGACTAGATGTGCTAGTTCTCTACCACTAGAAGCATAGTATGCTTTTAGGGGGAATCTAGGATCTCTTACTTTTTCTTGGTAGAATTCTGTAAACTTATCTGTTGGAAGTCCTGTATTTAGGAGTATATATACTTCTTTTCCATAGCTCTGCGCTAGTAGTATTTCGAAGATAGTTCCTAGACCACCACCCATGACTACTACTTTATCAGCACTACGTACTAGTATACTACTTCTCTCTCTATCTCCGAGTCCAGATTTTACTACGATAGAGTTCTCTGGGTAGTAGTCGTATTCGTAGGCTGTAGGGATCACGAATACTACATCTATATCTTCTCTCAGCGCTATATCTGCTATGTGCTTCATTAAACCCCTATAGCCTCCTAGTAGTAGTACTAGTTTTTCTCTACAAGCTTCTTTGATATTCTTAATAAACTCTTCTGCTTGTAGTATTAGTGTAGTAGGTGGATCTCCACTATATGCAGCTACTAGTACATGGAGAGTAGGCATACTAGACCACCTATGTCTAGAGACTATCTATAAGTCTTAGTTATATAGAGCTAGTTTATCTCAGTAGATGATAGGAATAGATTAGTATTAATAGATTGGGTGAAGTATGGGTATCAAATCTGGGCGTAGAGGAGGGATAATATAGCAGTGGGGCTACTCAGGTATATAGCTCTTAGAGCATCTCTAATAATTCCAAGTGTACTTATACTCTATACTATTGCATTTATAGTCCTCAGAGTACTACCAGGTAATCCTGTACTAGCTGTTCTCGGTACTAAGAATATACCAGAAGAACAGCTACAGGCTATCATGGAAGAACTTGGTCTCAATAAGCCTCTATACGTACAGTATTTTGAGTATCTATGGAATGTACTACAGGGTGATTTTGGTACAAGTCTTATTATTAGAGGTAGGAGTATTTCTGCTGATCTAGCTGATAGACTACCAGCAACAGTAGAACTTGCAGTTGCTGGTATGTTTGTCAGCTTACTACTAGGGATAACTACTGGGCTAGTAGCTGGTCTCAAGAAAGATACTAAGATTGATATTAGTCTACGTGTATATGGAGCTATTACATATACTATATTCATCCCCTGGTTTGGTCTTATCCTACAGCTACTCTTTGCTCTATGGCTAGGATTACTGCCTGTTAGTGGACGTATAGATCCAGGTACAGCTCTAGAAGAAGTTACTGGTTTCTACCTACTAGACTCCCTCATCACGAGGAATAAAGAAGCATTTATAGATGCACTTAGCCATTTAGTCCTACCAGCACTAACTCTAGGAATAGTACTAAGTGGGCCGTATACCAGGCTGCTGAGAAATAATCTCGTTGTAGCTCTAGAGTCTAACTACGTTATGGCTTACCGTGCTAGAGGAGTAAGAAATTATAGAATAACATGGCATGCCTTCCGTAACGCTATAATACCAGTTGTTACTTATGCTGGTCTACAATTCGCACTATTACTTGGAGGAGCTGTTCTTACAGAAACTACATTTGATTGGCCTGGTATTGGGACTTATCTAGTAGAAAAAATACAGTATAGAGATTATCCAGCTATACAAGCAGTTGTTGTTGTTTTTGCTTTTGCAGTAGGTGTTGTAAGCTTGATAGTCGATATAATCTATGCATTAATAGACCCTAGAGTACGCTACTAGGTGATAGCTGTGTATAGCAGGAAGCTACTAGGCAGAGTAGGGAGAGTTTCGAGGATAGTACTAGAAGGTGTACCTCCTACTGGGAGGAAGCTCGTATATGTTGGTCTAGCTATTGTGCTCGTGATAGTATTTATGGCTATAGCTGCACCTATTATTGCACCACATAGTCCTACAGCGCCTAGCGGTAGACCCTTAGAGCCTCCCTCAAGAGAACATCCTTTTGGTACAGATAGACTTGGGAGAGATGTATTCTCTAGGATAGTATATGGTTCGCGTACAGTCCTCTGGGTTGTAGCTGTTGCTGTTATCATAAGCTCTAGTATAGGTATACCAATGGGGCTTATTAGTGGCTACTATGGTGGTGTAGTCGATAGAGTACTTAGTATGATTATGGATGCAGTCTATGCTTTCCCTAGCCTAGTACTAGCAATAGCACTTGCAGCAGCTCTAGGCCCTCGGCCCGAGAATGCAGCTGTAGCTATTGCTGTTGTATATATCCCGACATATTTTAGGATGGTTAGAGGCCAAGTTCTACAGCTGAGAGAAACACCATTTCTAGAAGCTGCTAGAGTACTAGGTATACCATCTACTCGTATTATGAGGAGACACTTACTACCTCATCTACTACCAACAATAATGGTTGTATTTAGTCTGAGTGCAGCTGATGCAGTACTTACAGAAGCTGCTCTGAGCTTCCTAGGACTAGCTGTTAGACCACCTACACCAGACTGGGGGTTTGATCTCTATAGTGCTAAAGGATTTGCACGTAGTGCTCCACTACTCATAGCTATACCAGGTTTTATGATCACAGTATTAGCACTAGGTCTCGCACTAATAGGAGAAGGACTTAGTGAAAGAGTTAGAAGGACTAGGTAGAGAGAATGAGAGAAGTACTACGTATCGAAGATTTAACAGTCTACTACTATACTCTCAGAGGAGTAGTTAGAGCAGTAGAGAGAGTATATCTAGAAGCTGGTAGAGGAGAACTAGTAGCTATTGTTGGCGAGAGTGGGTGTGGAAAGAGTACACTAGGATATTCTATACTCAAACTAGTCCCACCGCCTGGGAGGATACTATCAGGTAGAGTAGAAGTAGATAGTGTAGATATACTAGAACTAGAAGGTGATAAACTCAGACATGCACGTGGAGAGCTAGTCTCTATGATATTCCAAGATCCTTTTACTACACTAGATCCAGTGAGGAGAGTAGAAGAACAGATAGCAGAAGTACTCCTAGAACATGGTATTTCGAAAGAAGAAGCTATAGATAGAGTATATGATCTACTACGTAGTGTTGGATTATCTGAGAGACTAGCTAGGATGTACCCACACCAGCTAAGTGGTGGGCAGAGACAGAGAGTATCTATAGCAGCTGCTATAGCTCTAGAGCCAAGAGTACTAGTAGCAGATGAGCCTACTACAGCACTCGACGTCGTTGTACAGAAACAGATAATGGATCTACTAGATAGTATTAGGAGAGAGAAAGGTATGGCAGTAATCCTCATAACACACGATATAGTACTAGCAGCTGAGAGAGCAGACAAGATAGCAATAATGTATGCTGGTAAGATAGTAGAAGAAGGACCTATAGATGAAGTACTAAAAGAGCCTAGACACCCCTACACGAAAGCTCTACTAGCATCAGTAATCGATATAGAGAGTAGAGAATGGCCACAAGCTATCACAGGCCAGCCACCTGATCTTAGAAAACCACCTCCCGGGTGTAGATTTGCACCTAGATGTAGATATGTCTTCGATAAATGTAGGAGAGAAGAACCAGAACTAGTAGAAGTAGACCATGGTAGGAGAATTGCTTGTTGGCTAGAAGAGAGGAGGCTCTAGCAATGAGCAGAGATAAACTATTGGTCGTTGATAATGTAAAGAAGTATTTCATACAAGGAGGTATTGGAGCTAAGAGAGTAATTAGAGCAGTAGATGGTGTTAGTCTAGAACTAGATAGAGGAGAGACTATAGGATTAGTTGGAGAAAGCGGCTCTGGCAAAAGTACACTAGGTAGACTAGTCCTAAGAGTCTATCGTCCTACTTCTGGGAGAATAATATTCGATGGAGTAGATATAACGAAACTTAGCGAGAGCAAACTAAGACCTATGAGGAGGAGAATGCAACTAGTACCCCAAGATCCTTATGCTAGTTTCAATCCTCTACACACTATAGGTGAACAACTACTTGAACCAATTATTGTACACCGTATAGAGGGGAGGAGAGAAGCTAGAGAAAAAGTACTAGCTGCATTAGAAGAAGTAGGACTCGTCCCAGCAGAAGAATTCTATACTAGATACCCCTACCAGCTCAGCGGCGGACAGCTCCAGAGAGCAGCTATTGCTAGAGCTATACTACTCGGGCCAGAACTCCTAGTAGCTGATGAGCCTACATCTAGTTTAGATGTATCGATACGTGCATCTATACTAGACTTACTGAGAAGTATACAGATCAAGAGGAAGATGACGACAATATTTATAACTCATGATCTAGCTACTGCAAAACTAGTATCTAATAAAATAGCAGTAATGTATCTAGGCAAGATAGTAGAAATTGGGCCTTCTAGCGAAGTACTCAGTAAACCTTATCACCCATATACTGCTGCACTATTGACAGCAATACCTAGACTATCACGTAGGAAGACAATTAGTGTAGAACTTAGAGGAGAAATCCCCGATCCATCACAGATACCAACTGGGTGTAGACTACACCCAAGATGTCCTTTCGCTAGAGATAAATGTAGGAGAGAAGAACCAGAACTAGTAGATGTAGAAAAGAACCATAGAGTATCTTGTTTCTTCCCCATATCATAGTCTACTCCTACACTTACTAC
>JALTYD010000034.1 GCA_027046525.1 Pyrodictiaceae archaeon | reverse complement strand
GGTTTTCGAACCAAGATAAAACCATGTTTTCAAGAAGTGATTCGAGATTTTCATTTTTTCAACACTTTTGACTATCTGAAGATTTCTTCACCATGTTAGTTTTAATGCTTTATGATTTTTGAAGGTAGAAACATTCAGTTTTTAAATTAAGTAGATCTATGAAGCTTGAAAGAGTAGTTTTATTTGAAGCTCCAAGTTTAAAAGTTGCGCCATTAGTATAAAAAATATCAAAATGAAATCTAGGATGAATTTTGGGGTGTTCTCTCGTTTCATCTTCCTCAAATCTTATATAACCATCTTCTAATATCAATAGCTCCAAATATAATCTCATCACTTCTTTTACTACTCTATCTACTGAGGAAGAAGACTGGCCTGTTGGCTGAGGTAGTGGAGCGTAGAAGGGGTTGGGCTGTAGCATTCTAATTATATCTCCTAGTTTATCTAGTACTTTTACTGGAGATTCTGCTTCAAAACTTGTTATGAAGGTTTTACTATCCTTTGCAACATATATACTTACGTTTAGACTACGCCAAGACTGTGTAACTGTTGATTCTCCACGTGCATATTTAGCCATTAACTCGTTAGAATCAGAGACTATTACTACGTATTCATCTACATTATCTTTTATCTTTTCTACAACACGATCTAAGAGATACTCTGGATCTACCACTACCTCCACCTCTAGCCTACTCTTATATTCTTGAGCCTTATGTGTGGCCCACCTGTGCCTACAGGTACTCCCTGGCCAGGTTCGCCTTTTCCACAAGTAGCAGCACTAAACTCTAGATCTCTACCAACAGCGTCAATAGATGAATAGAACTCTTTTGTAGTAAATTCTAGTGCTACATCTCTTACTGGCTCAGCTAGTTCACCATTTCTAACAATGTATGCCTCTAGACCAACATATCTCTGTCCCCATCTTATATCGTCTATGTTCCACTCCATGAATTTTCTAACATATACACCTTCTCTTACATCCTCTAGTAGTTCTTCAAATCTATAGTCTCCTGGTTTTAGATAAGTATTAGCCATTCTAATTATCGGCTCACTCTCGTAATCCATTGCTCTTGAAGCAGCATTACTCTCAACACCATAGATAGCTGCTGTTTCTCTATTATGTAGCATTCCAACTAGTTTACCTTCTCCATAGATTATCCTCGGGCCTGCAGCTACTGTCTCGTCGTCGTAGAGATAGAATCCATAGCTTCCAGGTATTGTTGGATCATCTATAACTGTTGCATTCTCATTACCAATAGTATCTTCTCTATAGAATGTTCTAAAACTCATACCAGCTTGTGCAGCTTCTCTACCTAGTATTCTATCTGCTTCACTGGGATGCCCAGCTGATTCATGAACTATTAAACCTACTAGCTCGGGGGATAGAACTACATCCATTCTCCCTCTCGGTGGGCTACGGGCTTTCACTAAGTTTGTATATAGGCTATTGATATCGTCCTCCATAGTATCTCTTACTCTGAGTTTTTCATATAGTTCAGCTCCTCCTGTCCCGCCGACCATATTGAATCTATTTGCTCTCTTCTCTCCACTTACACCAGCGATATTGTAGAATACTGCTAGTCTAGGGATAGTGCTCTCAACATAGCCTCCATCGCTGTTGATTATTAGTTTCTCTTCTAGCCTCTCAGTATAGACTATTGTAAAACTAGCTATCTTGAAACTATTCTTTTCGAGCTCTAGGTTTTTGTATGTATCTAGTAGCTTGTTGATCTTAGCGTCTAGTGATTCATCTTCGAACTTCTTCTCTACAACAACACTATATTTTGCTCTACCTATCCTCCCCGGGCCCATCTCTATAGGCTTCTTTATATACCTAGAAGATGCTCTTGCAGAAGATACTGCTCTTTTTACAGCATCTTGAACAGAGTCTCTGTCTAGTCTTGTTGCAGAAGCAAATCCTAGTCCTCCATCTACGATAACACGTATAGCTACTCCACGTTTATACTCTTCTCCTACTCCCATTAGAGCGCCGTTCACAATGAGTATATTTGATTGAGAGAGCAAATGGTATCGTGCTTCTGCATAATTTGCTCCTTGTCTTAGAGCTTCATCAACTGCTCTCTCTAGTAGTGTTTTATCGATAGATGCCAATATAGTTCTCCATGTAGATTATTATCTCTGGGATAGAAAAATCTAGCCATACTAGAAACTCTTACTTATCTGTACTAATTACTCTCTACTGTATATTCTGTATATCTCGTCAACAACGTGTCTAGGGATATCTATTGTCTCGCCACTCTTCTTGACATATACTACTCTTCCAGGATAATACTTAGAAACTACTTCACCTATGATAGAGGCCCTAACACCGAGTCTCTCGACTACATCGAGTACTCTATCAACATACTTCTTAGGAGTAGTTGCTAGTAGTACACCACTACTAATAAGTTTCAATGGATCAACTCCTAGAGCACTAGTGATAGTTCTTGTTGCACTAGTTAACGGTATCTTCTCCTCGTATACTCTTATTAGTGTCCCAGAAGCATATGCTAGCTCTGCTACTCCTCCGAGAATACCTCCTTCTGTAGGATCATGCATTGCAGATACTAGCCCCTCTTCTGCTAATGCTACTGCTTCAGGAACTACACTTATACTCTTAGTATAGTCTTCTGCTTCGCCTAGTACTTCTACACTTACACCTTTTTCTAGGAGCTCTTCTCTAAAATCAGATGCTAGTATCGCTGTACCTTCTAGTCCTGCATACTTAGTCATTATTAGTAGATCACCAGGTTTAGCATTTCTAGTTGAAACTACTCTATCTTCTCTAGCAATACCTATAGCTGTTGTAGATACAATAGGTCTCGATAAATCAGGAGCAGACTCTGTATGGCCTCCTACTATAGATACACCAACTTCTCTAGCTGCAGAGTCTATCTGCCTAGTAATCTCATCTAGTAGCTCTACAGATGCTTCCTCTGGCAGGAGGAGGACAGAGAGTAGCCATCGAGGCCTAGCTCCTCTCACAGCTATATCGTTGCAAGCAATATGTACTGATAACCACCCGATAAGCTTCTCGGCAGCAGTTATAGGATCACTATGGACTACTAGGACAATACCACTATCAATCTTGATAATAGCTGCATCTTCGCCATACGAAGGACCGATAACAATAGATTTATCATCTACTCCAAGTCTAGTAAATACATACTTCTCGAGGAGATCAGGAGATATTTTACCAGTAGATATTCTCTCTCTACTACCTCCAGCCAAGATATACCAGCCAGAGATACTGCGTAGAATACCTCAGCTATATACTTGAGGATTAGAGATCCAAGCGGGAGTAGAGACAAAGGTAGAAATAGATAAGCTAGGAGAGGAGTATATCTTGTGAATAATAGTCTAGAACCACTTGTACTTAGGTTCTTGTTTCTTAGTAAATGCTTTTGCTGCTTCTAGTGCCTGCATTGTACGCGATAAACGCTCTAGCTCTGAAATACCTAGACCTACTAGAGTAGATAGTTTAGCTCTAGCAATTATCTTTTTAGCAGAATGTACTGCTTCAGGCGAGTTCGCCATTATCTTCTTAGCTATTTCGTAGACAGCTTCTCTAAGCTCTTCTCTACTATCTACTACACGTGCTACTATACCTAACTGGTATGCTTCTTCTACAGAGAGCTCCCCAGAAGTCATTGCTATATATGCGGCTCTAGAAGCACCAACTGATAATAGACCTATTGTTGTTAGTAGTGGAGGGACAAGACCCCATCGTGCTTCACTCCATACTAGCCTAGATCCGCTAACGGCTACGACTATATCAGCAACCCATACTAGTTCTGCACCACCTCCATAAGCACTTCCATTGAGTGCTAGTATAACAGGCTTTTCTATACTCAGTAGTCTAGATGCAAATGCTGCTAGTTCTCTAAAAGGTTCAGCTGCTTCATCACTACTAGATGCAGAAGCTACTTCAAATAGATCTATACCTGCAGAGAATACTCTACCCTCGCCTGTTAGTACTATGATAGCTACATCTCTACTCTTCTCGAGCTCTTCGAGAGCTTCTCTAGCTTCACGTAGCATTAATTTATTCATAGCATTTAGCTTCTCGCTACGGCTGAGGAAGAGCCAGCCGAGACCATCTCCTACTTCTACTCTAATAGTAGACCACAACAAGGATAATACACCATGCTATACTAAAAGTAGCTTAATGACTAATAAGATGTACTAAGCTAAGATAGAAATGAATATACAACAGCTAGAAACAATATAACAATTCTATGCTAGACATAGGAATCTCTAGTATACAGGCTGGTTAGAGACTGGGGTTTAATATAGCTGTATGTGTATATAAAAGCTAGGTATATGGGGGTCTTATTGGCTACACATCCAGTAATAGACTTACATGAAGACATTTCAATGTACTTTATTAGTCACGGAGGAGGTGAACCTCTCGGAGACTTTGGGCTAGATCTACCTGGTAGAACTGCAGATATACCAAAGTACTTAAAAGGCAATGTTAGACTCGTATTTGCTTCTATATTTCCAGGCCTAGAAACTTTCGATGTAACTAAGTCTAGACACTATGAAAAAATCTATGGTAAGTGGCTTCCAGGTATAAGGCTACGTGCTCCACAACTAGTAGCATTCGAACAGATATCTATATACTATAGACTTGCAGAATCATACCCAGAACTAGTTATTGTTGATACTCTCGGAGGAGTGAAGAGAATACTAGCATCAGCAAATAAAATAGGATTACTACTACACATGGAGGGAGCAGAGCCTATAGAAGACCCCTACGACTTAGTACTATGGAAACGCCTAGGGCTTAGAAGTCTAGGACTAACATGGAATTACAACAACAAATACGCTGCTAGCTGTATATCGAAGAAAGACTATGGTCTAACACCAGAAGGAGAAGAACTTGTACGAATGGCTAATAAGCTGAAAATAATCATAGATTTAGCACATGCAAGTCTCCAAACAGCTATAGATACTATAAATGCTTCTAGAAAACCAGTAGTAATAAGCCATGCAAACTATAGAGGAATAGTAGATAGTCCACGCAATGTCCCAGACGAAGTACTAGAAGCTCTAGAGAAGAATAGATTCGTAATAAGTCTAACAGCTATAAGCTCGCTTGTATCAAGAAAGAAAGAACCTACAATAGATGACCTAGTAGAACACTATACTGTACTCAGAGATACATATGGCTACGAAATACTAGCCATAGGTACTGACTTTCTAGGCCTACTAGGCATACCATCTCCTAAAGGCCTCGAATCAATAGACAAAATACAACTACTACTCAATAAACTAGAGGAAAAAGGATTCACTGATACAGAAGTAGAAGCAGTAGCATATGGTAATGCTCTAAGAGTACTAATTGAGAATTTCAGCTAGAGGATGAATAGACTATGATAACAACAATATGTACAAGTAGAGAACTAGCTGCTATTGGTAGAAAAGCTCGAGAAAAAGCACCCCCAGTTGTAGCAGCAAGTACTATCGGGTCGTGGTACTGGTGTCCTCTAAAAGCATGGCACTCTAACACACTATTCAATACAGGCTGGATAAACCCGGGAGAACTTACAGAAGAAGAGACTAAAGGACTTGCTACTCTATGGTCTATAGAACTAGCTAAAAGACTACATATAGATCTCATAGAAGGACTACTCATGCACGGAGAACAAGTAGATGTAGAAAATGCAGTAGTAAGTCATGAAATAGCTGGAAAACTACTAGAAAATCCAAAGCTCATAACAAACCTACTACTAGAAAAGACTATAC
>JALTYD010000033.1:616-5796 GCA_027046525.1 Pyrodictiaceae archaeon | reverse complement strand
AGGAGCTCCTGTACTAGCTTTTACTAGAATTGACGATGAGCGTATACTAGAGAGAGAGCCTATACTAGAGCCAGATATCGTAGTAGTACTAGATTCTAGTCTAGATCCCAGGATTTATTTAAAAGGTCTAAAAGATAATGGATATGCTATTATTAATACGAGTTTGAAAGCAGGCGAACTAGCTGAGAGACTAGCTAAGGTAGGAGTTAGAGCTCCTCGCTGTATAGCTACAGTTGATGCTACTTCGATAGCTATAAAGTATCTAAAAACACCTGTTGTAAATACTTCGATGCTAGGTGCTCTTGTTCGAGCAACAGGAGTAGTAGAACTTGATAATATTCTTAAGAGTGTTGAAAAAAGGTTTTCAGAAAGGCCCCATATTGCTAGAGCTAATATAGATGCTATTAGAGAAGCATATTCATCTGTAGATGTGAGGTGTTTGTAGTGGAGAAGACATATAAGAGAGATTTCTCTACGTGGAGAGAAGTCCCTATAGGCGGTATTATTCCATGGCCAGGTACTACAGCAGAAGTAGAGACACATGCTTGGAGAGCATACAGGCCTGTAATTAACCAAGATAAATGTATTAGATGTAGGTTATGCTGGGTCTACTGCCCAGATGCTGCTATACTTGAGGTAGATGAAGAGTATACTACGCCTAGTGGTAGAAAATACAATATCTCCTATAGAGTAGATTTAGCTCATTGTAAAGGCTGTGGGATCTGCGCTTATGAGTGTCCTGTAAAAGCTATAGAAATGATTCCAGAAGAGAGGTAGTTAGTTATGAGTCTAGCTCAGGTGGTGGAGAGAAAAGTAGAGAGAATAGCAGCAACTGGTAATCATGCAGCTGCATATGCTACGAGAGAAGTAGATATTGATGTAGCAGCGATATATCCTATAACACCCCAGGTCCAGATAGCCGAGAAGATAGCTGAGATGGTTGCAAATGGAGAGTTAGATGCAGAGATTATACCAGTAGAGAGTGAACATAGTGCTATGAGTGCTGTAGTTGCAGCATCAGCTGTAGGAGCACGAGCATTTACTGCTACTAGTAGTCAAGGTTTAGAACTTATGCATGAAATATTGTACATAGCTAGTAGCCTACGGCAGCCAGTAGTTATGGCACTAGCTACTCGTGCTCTTAGTGCACCTATTAATATATGGAATGACTATGGAGACGTTATTAGTATGAGAGATACTGGCTGGATAATACTCTTCAGTGAGACAGTCCAGGAAGTTTACGATAATATCATACAAGCATATAGGATTGCAGAACATCCTGATGTACTACTACCAGTAGCTGTTACATTAGATGGCTACATACTAAGTCATACAATTGAGCCACTAGAACTAGTTACTAGAGAAGAAGCTCTTAAATTTGCTTTTAAGAGACCCAGAGGGTATAGACCAGTACTAGATCCAGATGATCCTATAACAATTGGTCCACTAGCTGCACCAAACTGGTACTACGAGATTAAAAGACAACAGATAGAAGCTATACGTAATGCTGGGAGAGTAGTTAGAGAGGTAGGAAGAGAATATGGAAAGATTTTTGGGAGAACGTATGATTTACTAGAACCATACATGATCGATGATGCTAAAATAGTGATCATTAGTTTAGGTGCTACAGCTAGCTTAGTAAAAGCTGCAGTTAATAGGCTGAGAAAACAGGGCGAGAAGGTAGGTATGGTAAAGATAAGACTCTATAGACCATTTCCAGCAGAAGATTTGATAAAAGTTATAGAAGATGTAGATGCTGTCGGAGTTCTAGACAGAGCAGTAGTCTACGGCTCGCCTACAGAAGGTCCTCTCTTTAATGATATTGCAGTAACACTAGCAACTAGAGGTATACACAAACTGCTTGTGAGTTTTGTACATGGACTAGGTGGTAGAGATATATTCGTAAACGATGTTATAGCTATGTACAAGAAAATAAAGAGATTTGCAGAAGAAGGTAGGTCCCCTGAAAAGACAGTCTTTTTTGGCGTAAAAGGCGAAGAGGTGTAGACTTGTGGGGGTAAATAAACCTATTAAAGTACTATGGGATATTCCACGCGAAGAGAGATTTGCACCTGGACACAGTATGTGTCAAGGATGTGGAGCAGCAATAACTATGAGGCATTTAGCTAAGATTATGGATAAGAATACTATTATAGCAATGGGTACTGGCTGCGTAGAAGTAACAACAACACTATTCCCAAGAACTTCGTGGAGAAATCCATGGATACATCTAGCATTTGAAAATACTGCAGCAGTTGCTAGTGGTGTAGAAGCTGCATTAAAAGCACTTAGCCGTAAAAAGATTATAGATGATAGTAGGAGGATAAAAGTAGTAGCAATAGCTGGTGATGGAGGTACTTTTGATATCGGATTACAGTCGTTGAGTGGTATGCTAGAACGTAGACATAATGTAATGTATGTAGTCTATGACAACGAAGCATACATGAATACAGGTATACAGAGGAGTAGTGCAACACCATATGGAGCATGGACAACTACTACTCCAATAGGTACAAAGCTCAGAGGTAAACCTCAGCCCAAGAAGGATATTATAACAATTGCATTAGCTCACGGCATTCCATATATAGCAACTGCAAATATAGCTTACCCTGTAGATATGGTTGAAAAATTCCGTAAAGCCTACGAAGTAGATGGACCTAGTCTAGTCCATGTCTACTCACCTTGTACACCTGGGTGGAGAATAAGAAATGAACATACTATAGAAGTAGCAAGATTAGCAGTTCAGACTGGTGTTTGGGTCCAATTAGAGATTATCGAAGGTGAACCAAGAGTAACAATAAAAGTTCCTAGGAGGAAGCATGTAAGACACTATTTGAGGATCCAAGGCAGGTTTAGACACTTAACCGATAGTGATATAGAGACTATACAGAAAATGGTCGATGAATATGTTGAGAAGATAAATAAATGGGTTGGCGAAGAAGCTATAGGGCCTGTTGTTGAATAACTGAATGATAGTAGTTATTACTACCACTCGGCTGGATAGACTATGTCAACACTATATAGTGCTATTACTAGAGAGCTAGAAGAAGTTAGTAAGGTATTAGAAAGACAGTGGAGAGAAGTAGATCCTCTACTCAGTAGCGTAGAAGAATGTATTATTGCTACTGGAGCAGGAGATAGCTATGCAGTAGCTGTAGGCATTGAGGCTATAGATCCAAGAGTTATAGCTTTTGATCCACTAGATCTACTCCTTAACTCTGCACGTCTTTTACGAATCTTAGAGAATAAGTGCATCTTGTTGGCTCTTAGTGTAGGTGGTAGAACACGGTCTGTAATAGCTCTAGCAAGAAACTATAGACAGAGAGGAGGAAAAGTCGTTGCTGTTACAGCGGACTCAAAATCGCTTCTAGCTAGAGAATCAGATTTTATCGCCAGTATAGTATATGGAGGACTTGCTGCTGGTATAGGAGCATT
Organism: Pyrodictiaceae archaeon; assembly: GCA_027046525.1. Classification (GTDB taxonomy): domain Archaea; phylum Thermoproteota; class Thermoprotei_A; order Sulfolobales; family Pyrodictiaceae; genus JALTYD01. Next base: position 2,361 of record JALTYD010000033.1, on the reverse strand, counting down.
GAGACATTTATCAATGATAGTTGCAGTTGCAAGAGTTCTCGGTCTTAGAAAACCAGTATTAGAGAAGAATAATTACCATATACACGCTATCAGCCTCAAGCAAGAACCTATTTATGTTGGATTGTGTGAATCTTTTAGTTCTGCAGTATTCACTGTTCTTAAACTATACGAAATCTATGGGTGGAAAGCTAGATACGAGAAATTAGAACAATTTCTACATGCACCAATATTTACTACAAATCACATAGTCTTCTTCCAGTCTAGTATATGTAATTCTATACCTAGAAAATTTCTAGATTTAGTCGAAAAAACAGGATATAAAGTAGAGAGTATCCCTAGTTTTGGCAGCGATGGTGTGAGCAATCTACTAGGACAGAGCATAGCTGTACTTAGAGAGATAGCAACTAAGACTAGAAAAGATGGTGTAGATAAGCCTTTCTATAGAGAGCATCCAAAGCTGAATATACTAACAGATATTATTTATGAATAAGAGAGATAGTATCCTAGGTAATGTTAGACTTCTAGGTTATTTATCTACTTCTATGCGGTGAATTTAAGCCACTAAATTTCTGTTCTAGAATTCTTCTAATTCTGCTTCCTTCTTACTTATATCAAATATTACAACTGTTCTCCTACCTGTCAAGTAGCCACAAGCTTCTCCAGGATTAACTATGAGGGCATCTTCATAGTTACGTATATCAGGGACGTGAGTATGGCCATATAGTACTACATCATAGTTTTTTGTTTTTGCAAATGTTTCAGCTAGTTCTCGAGAAAGTGTACCTACTCCATGTATCATTACTATGCTTACACCATTTATGTTTAGATTGTATGGCCATTCATATATCGAGTATCCAAGATAATCAGCTACTCTTTTCAAGTATAGTCTGTCTCCACAGTTATTGCCATATACAGCTATAAGCCTGTTTATTCCTTCGTCTTTAAAAAATCTAAGTGTGAATGGAGAGATAATATCTCCTAGATGTAGTACTAGTCCGACTTTCTTCTTTCGAAAAATCTTTACAGCTTCTCTTACTGCATCTAGGTTATCATGAGTATCACTGATTATTCCAATACGCATTACAAAATACCTCTTAGAGACGGTAGAGCCAGTTCTATATATTCCAAATAAGTCCTTTATATAAATACATTTATAGATATTACTCAAAATAAAATAAGACCACATACGCTAGATGTAGTACTACACTATAGTTATCATTTTAAACTCGATGTACAAGGGTAAATACGGAGTAAAAAATGGATCACAATATTCTTGACTTAATAGAGTATAGCCTAAAATCTATCAGTGACCTAAAATACGATTTAGCAGATGTAAGAGTAGAGAGAGTGAGATTTACAAGGATCGAAGTCAAAGAAGGTGTGGTGAGGGTATCAAGTGGCTTAGACTATGGTGCTGCTGTTAGAGTATTCGTAGATGGATCTATGGGGTTTGCGTATACAACACTTCTAGATAAAGATAGCATTGTAAATGCACTTAGGAATGCATACTCTATGGCTAAAGCTGTACACGGAGAGTTCCCTAAGCCTTATCTACTTGAATCCTCTAGGATAGTAGAGAAACACCCTGTAAAGAGGAGTATAGTTGATACATCTATAGACGTAAAATTGTCTGATATAAATGATCTAGATAAAATGGTTTCAAAGGAGACTATTGTTAAATCTCGTACAATAAACTACTTGGAGAGACTCGAAGAGAAATACTATGGGAGTAGCGAGGAGAGATA
>JALTYD010000033.1:0-606 GCA_027046525.1 Pyrodictiaceae archaeon | reverse complement strand
TACTTCGCTCTTAGTATATGGTGAAGAAGCTGGTATCAGAGCTTCATCATTTATAACTGAAGGGACTATTAATGGATACACAATATGGGATAAGAGGAGTCAAGAATCTTTCTATAGAGATGCTGTTAGAAAGCTTAGAAATCAGCTCAAAGGTAAGACTCCTAGAGCTGGTATTTATCCAGTTGTATTAGGACCTAAGGCTGTAGGAGTATTTGTCCATGAAGCTTTTGGTCATCTAGCAGAAGCAGACCTAGTTGTTGGAGGTAGTGCTTTACAGGGTAAGAGGGGTTCAAAAGTGGCATCAGAGATAGTTACTATTGTTGATGCTCCAGATGTTAGTGATGGATTTGGAACATTTAGGTTTGATGACGAAGGAGTTGAAGCCTCTAGAGCTGTAATTGTAGAGAATGGTATTCATGTTGGAGTAATGAATAGTAGAGTATATGCTTCGTTGATGGGAGATAAGCCGACAGGTAATGGAAGAGCCGAATCTTTTAGACATCCACCTATTGTTAGAATGAGAAACACAATACTTCTACCACGAGACTATGATTTCGAAGAACTACTCGAAGGTATAGAGTTTGGCTATTATATAGTTTCTACATC
>JALTYD010000032.1 GCA_027046525.1 Pyrodictiaceae archaeon | reverse complement strand
GCATACTACTTAATATTATCTGAAACAAGTAAAACAATATATTTACTTCTAGAATCTGTAGCTAGTGGCGGTATATATGGATACATACTCTATTATGCAGCTAATACATATACTAGCTGCAAGTATATGGATAGGAGGCCATATAGTAATACTACTAGGCTATATACCAAGAGTACTAAGAACAGGCCAGATGAAACCACTAAAAGAATTCGAAGAAGTATACGAGAAGATAGCTCTCCCGAGCCTACTAGTAGCTGTAGCTACAGGGCTCTATATGGGTATCAAGTGGTCGCCAGTAAGCGAGTGGTTTACTCTAGGTACAAAATCATGGCTACTAGGTACTAAAGCAGTATTCTTTTTCTCTACAATACTACTAGCAGTAGATGCTAGGCTTAGAGTTATGAAGAAAGCATCTAGAGGAGAAAAACCTTTACTAGATCTAGCACTCCACGTAGTAGCTGTCACTATTATAGCAGTAGGATTTGCTGTTGCTGGCTGGGCTCTAAGATACGCATAGTACATAGACCCTAGGATACCGCTAGCCGTGAACTATTTATTTTTTAGCAAACTATCTACTGGATTATGGCTTAAAGATCGGCATAGACTTACTACCTCCTACAGGACTAGGTTAGTGTGTTAGAAAAATGGCTAATAGATCTAGATGGGATCTATTTGCTGTAGGACTACCAGCTTTTACTTACTTCTATACAATAGGTGCTGTATCTTTCTGGCTACCACTCTGGGCAGAAGAGCTAGGCTGGAAATACTCCTATATAACGTGGATGTCAACAGCTTTCTTCATAGCTATGACACCTAGTGTTTTTATCTCTGGTATACTAGCAGACTATACAAGGAAGCCAGGTACTATTCTAGGTACAGGACTACTACTAAATGCTTTCTCGATAGCTACTATACTCCTAAGTGAAGATCCAGTAATAGTCATCCCAATGAGAGGTCTCCAGGGACTAGGCTTAGCACCAACAATACCAATAGCTCTCGGCAGCTTAACGCTAATCGCAGGAGCTGCCAGGGGGGCTGCACTAACATTATTCTCTTCAGCAACAGGTATGGCTACAGGAGCTATAATCGGGGGCCTACTCATAGAATACTCTGGATACTATGCAACATTTATATCTGCAGTGGCTCTCAGCATAGCCTCAGCAGTAATCGCCTATACCTACAAGTACCCACTACCACCACGAGCTCCAAGCATACTAGAAGCAGCTAAGAAGATACCACGCCAGATATATATTATTCTCGCTGCTCTAGCAGCAAGAAACTTCTTCGCCAGCGGAGTATTCTCTATATTCGCGATAATCTTTAAGAGCATTATAGGTCTAGACATAATCTCTACAGGGCTAGTACTAGCAGCTAATCCTGTAGCACAATCATTGTCGAGCCAGATAGCTCCTAGAGTATCACGTGGTAGAGAAATACTAGTCTACTCGATAGGTATTGCTTCAACTGGTCTTGTATTCTCGTTATACCTCTATGCTCATAGTCTAGGACTAGCACTGCTAGCACAGATACTACTCGGGCTAACTTATGCACTCATAATGGTACCAGGCAATACATACATAGTATCTAGATCACCTATAGAGATAAGATATACAGCATCTAGTCTATACGGACTAGCATTCAACATAGGCTGGATAATAGGCTCAGCAATATCGGGTGTATACATGGATATATACTCTCCACAATCATGGATAAAACTATCATCAATAGGCGTACTACCACCAGCAGCTATAGCACTACTAGCTCAACTACAAGAGAAGAAAACAAACACAAAAATACATAGCAACAATTAATACATGGTACAAACTAGATGCCAGAGATATACATAGGTACAAGCGGGTGGCTATACTCCTGGAACATAGAAGGTACACTCGACTGGTATCTACAATATAGTAGACTAAATGCAGTTGAACTAAATGCTTCATTCTATAGAATACCTTGGAGAAACCAAGTACTCTCATGGGCTAGAAAAGGCTCGAAAATTAGATGGGCTATAAAAATCCATAGAATAATTACACATACTCTACGCCTAGTAGAAAAATCCTACAACTACTGGGATAAATTCTATAATACTTTCAAACCTATGGAGAAACTAGTAGACTTCTACCTACTACAACTACCCCCGAACTACAAGTATACAGAAAAGAACGTAGAAAAACTGAGAAGATTCACAGACTATGTAGAACTAGGTCCTAGACTAGCTATAGAGTATAGACATAAATCGTGGTTTAAGAACGAGACAGGAGTAAAATTAGCCGAAGAACTAGGAGCAACAGTAGTATCAATAGATTCTCCGATAGCTACATGGATAGTATCAACAAACGATATAGTGTACCTCAGAGTACATGGTAGAAAACAATGGTATGCCTACAACTACGCAGAAGAAGAACTAGAACAAATAGCAGAAGAGATACTAGAGATAAATCCTAGAAAGATATATGTATTCTTTAACAACAACCACTGGATGCTAGAAAATGCACAAATAATGAAGAAGATACTGACAGAGGAAACACAGACTAGGGATAGCTAGAACACTAAGAAGTACTATTCAGTACTAGACTATCTAAGAGTATCTATAGGTGGTATTATACTACTGAGACGAGACTAGTTAAGAAGCTACTCTAGTTATACCCTATTTATAGGTGCTTCTCTTTGACTGAAATCCGCCTCATCGGACTCATACTACCAGAAGTAGAAATAGGCGATGATATTGTTAGCCTCATCCTAGACTCTATTAGAGAGAGAAATATAGAGCTCGAAGATAGAGATGTTATCGCTATTACGAGTAAAATCCTATCTAAGTCTAGAGGACTACTATACAAACTCGTAGATATAAAACCTTCTAGAGAAGCTCTAAGAATAGCCAAGAAAACAGGCCTCGATCCTAGAGTCGCAGAGATCATTATTAGAGAGAGCGACGAGATAATTGCTGCTATCCCATTCAAGAAACTCGTAGAAGATAATGTTATTGATCCAGAACTCTTATCCAGAGATCGCCATAGACTACTCCAGGCTATTAACTTCTACCCTACAGTACTCATTACTAGGAGAGACTGTTCTCTCTGGAGCGATGCTGGTATAGATACCTCTAACCATCCACCAGGTGTCTACTCCTATCCTCCTAGAGACCTAGATACTATAGCTAGGGAGCTACACGAACTAATCTACTCTCGTACTGGTGTAAGAGTAGGCGTTGTAGTATGTGATACAGAGCTCTTCCCATTCGGTTCTCTCGATATTGCTAGAGGCTCATATGGTGTACCTGTTACTGCGAGGAGATTTGGAGAACCAGATATGTATGGAAAACCTAAATTCGGAGGTGTAGATGCTATTGCTACCTCTGTCTGTGTAGCAGCTAGTCTACTAATGGGTCAGCATGCTGAAGGTATACCTGTTGTCTTAATAAAAGGCCTAGAATACGAATGGGATACTAATGGTGTCTCTCTTCTAACTAGTAGTCTAGATCTAAGTAGAGCTCTAATCGAAACTATAAAACATACAGTCAAAGTACTAGGTTTAAGAGTATTTACTAGACTAGTACTTAGACAGAATAAAGCTAGATGTACATAGAAGTTATTTATTTTCAGTAAATAGGAGTTTATAATAGATACAAATTAATTTAACCACGTTATTTTTCACGACTGGGTATTCCACCAGCAGCTCTATGGGGATTGATCATGAGTAGTGCTTTCCAAATAAAACACTTCTTGTTTGTAGAAGATCTGAAGATCTTTGTATACCTAGCAACTCTAGTAGGTGCAATTATACTACTCTATGGATTCTACAAACACTACAGACTATGGACCTATGGTGGCCAGAAAATCACTATAGATAATCCTAGAAGAAGACTAAATAACCTCATAGTCTATGGCCTCCTGCAGAAGAGAGTTCTGAGAGAAAAAACACCTGGTTTTATGCACCTAGCTTTATATCTAGGTATTCTCTTCCTACTAATTGCTACTATTCTGAGATTCATCGAAGCTGATATACTAATCCTAGTCTTCAACAAGAGGATACTAGTTGGAGCAGTATATGCTGTCTACAAGCTAATGGCTAATATAGGTGGTATCCTCGTCATAGTAGGTACACTCGCGCTCCTCCTAAGGAGGCTTTCTAAGAGTAGAGAATTACTCCCATCTACACTCGAAGACTACATACTACTAGTATTCTTTGTCTGGCTAGGTATCTCGGGATTTATACTCGATGGAATAGCTACACTAGAGTACCGCTACCCAGAGATAAACATGTGGGATCCTATAGGCTACTTGGTAGCATCATATATAGATTCTTGGAGTAGAGAGACACTAGTAGCTCTATACAGAGCTCTATGGATACTACACATGCTAACAGCTATAGCTGGTGTTACTCTAATACCGTATACAAAGCTCGGCCATATAGTCTTCGGCGGAATACTCAACTTGTTCTTTGCTAGACTAGAACACCCAGCTGCAATACACCCAGTACCAGATATAGAGGAGAAAGTAGACAAAGGAGAACCTATAGGTATAGAAGCTCCTATACATACTACGTGGAAACAGAGACTAGACTATGATGCATGTGTAAGATGTGCAAGATGCCACAACTCCTGCCCAGCTAATCTATCTGGTAAACCTCTATCTCCTATGAATCTAGTAATAGATATGAAAAATATAGTAGCTAGTAGATCATGGAGCCAAGCTATAGTACCAACTCGTATAAAACCTGAGACTATATGGAGCTGTGTAACTTGTGGAGCTTGTGTATACGAGTGTCCTCTACTAATCCACCACGTAGAAACTATAACTGATATAAGGAGAGGACTAGTAGCTAGAGGCGAAAATGTACCCGAAGAACTACTACAAGTATCTTACAATATTATGAAGACAGGAAACCCTTATGGCTCAAACCCCTATGAAAAAGAAGAATGGCTCAAAAAACTCATCGAGCAAAACATAGTAGAAGAAGCAGTAGAAGGAAAAGAATACGACTATCTACTCTGGGTTGGATGTGCAGTAGCATACGATCCAAGGCTCAGAGCTACTCTAGAAGCACTACTAAGAGTCTTGAAAAAAGCAGGTATAAATATAGCTGTTTCTCTCGAACAAAACTGCTGCGGCGAGCCTGCTAGAAGAATAGGAGACGAACTACTATTCCTAGAAATAGTTAGACAAAACAAAGAACTCTTTGACAATCTAAAGTTCAAAAAACTACTAGTAACATGCCCACATGGATACAATGTATTCAAGAACGAGTACCCCCTCTACAATACTAGTATAGAAGTAGAACACTATACACAACTACTAGCAAGACTAGTTAGAGAAGGTAAACTAGAAATTAAACCCAGTAGAAATACTCGAGTAACATATCATGATCCATGCTATTTGGCCCGGTGGAACAATATTATTAACGAGCCTAGACTAGTACTCAGCAGAGTAGCAGATCTAGTAGAAATGCCTAGGAATAGTACTAGGAGCTTCTGCTGCGGTGGTGGTGGAGGCGGAGTATTCTATGATATAAAACTAGGTGTACGTATAAGTAAAATGAGGCTAGAAGAAGCTAGAAAAACTGGTAGTAAGACTGTAGTAGTTGCTTGTCCATTCTGTAACATAATGTTATACTCTGATGCTGCAGAATATGAACTAGATGTAAAAGATCTAGCTGAGCTCGTAGAAGAATCTCTGAGAGATACACAGTCTAGCTAGTTTTTATCCTACTCCTCCTCAGAGATCTACTACATTCTATACATAGTCCATGCCCAAAATGACACATATAGCATATCTTCCTGCCGCATCTCCTACAGCTCATAGTAGCTAGTCTGATTCCACAAATACTACATATTATCCTCGACAACTATACTCC
>JALTYD010000031.1 GCA_027046525.1 Pyrodictiaceae archaeon | reverse complement strand
TAGAAGGACTACTGAGCCCTTGGGAATCCCCCCTCCAAGAATCCTATCTAGACCAGTTATACCAGTTGGAGCTAACAGGTAGCTCATACCTGCACCTCTAATTTATCCTGACTTATCACGAAGACTTATTACGAAGCAGGCTATCTAATACTCTAGTATTGATTACTTAACTATTTCTAGGTTTATAAGCTTCTAGCTTATAAACTTGAACACCTAGCTAGTATTAACACTAGCTTCCTCCACAAACTATGTACAGAGTTGTTTACATGCCTAGGCGTAGCACAAGAGTTAATATCCTTTCTCTCAAGATGGAGAGAAGGGGTTTAGAAGTGTCATCGTCAGAACGTAGAGGAATTAATAGTAGTTGACACTCAGGCTGGACTACGACGAAGTGTAGGATATGTGCATTAAAAATAGATATAACGATGGATATAACATATATATGTACTCACTGTGTTGAGAAATACGAAACATATTTCTGTCCAGCAGATGCTAAAAGACTACACTATAGATGTCCATTCTGTGATAGAGAACTCGTACCATATACTCCATGGATAATTGAGAGGAGAGGATCATCTAGATAACCTCTCTAGTAGATATCTTAGAGTAGAACAATAGTGCTATAGTAGTTCCCTGTCTAGAGAAGGTGTCTAGTCATTACTAAGCGTCGAACACTAAGTATAGAAGAACAGCCGAAGATCATAGAGCTAAGTATGGGTGTAAGAGAGTACTGGTATGAGACTTTTAGAAGAGTACTTGTAATTCCTACCTCCGATAATTGCTACTTCTTATCTATCGATGTATATAAAGAAACTCGGGCACTAGCTACAAAACAGATACATAGACTATCAGTAGATACTACTGATACTCCATTAGCAATAATATATGCAGAGTATCCTTCGCCTCCTATTCTCCAGGAATCAAAGCCAGAGATAGCAGAACTAGTTGCTATACGTATAGGACAAGGAGATAATACTATGTATCAGATAGTAAATGTAAGACTAATGTACTGTGGTATCAAAAACTATCCAAGTTATGAAGAAATAGGTGAACTCTATAACGAAGTAATAAGAGTGGTAGAAGATAGAGATCCTCGAGAGTCACAATTAGAACCTCCACTGCCTATCAAAGAGGCCTACAAAGCTCGTCTAAAGTACGTAGAGTATGAAGAAGAATAACAATTGATACTAGCTAGTAAATATACTCCACGTAGTATAGAAATCTAGTATAATAGTCCTCTACTATATAACTGGTATTATGTATCAATATACACCTAGGGGTAGGAATTGGAGTTTTCTATACTAGTATCTACATTCGAGAAACTAGAACGAGTAACAGCACGTACTCAAATACTACTATACCTCGTAGAGCTCTTCAAGAAAACAGATCCAGATGATATTGATAAAGTAGTCTACTTTATACAGGGGAAACTCTGGCCTGACTGGAAAGGACTACCAGAGCTAGGTGTAGGAGAAAAACTACTACTAAAAGCTGGCTCAATTGCACTACAGGTATCAGAACGTCAGCTCGAAAACCTACTAAGAAAACATGGAGATATAGGGAAAGTCTTCGAGGTAGTAAAAGAAGAAAGAGAGAAGAAGATGCCAGGAGGACCAGGACTACTAGCTTTTATGGGAGGACCAGCTAGGAAGACTGTTCTCACAATTAGCAGAGTCTATGATACACTTGCTAGAGTAGCTATGGCTCAGGGAGAAGGGAGTAGAGATATAAAACTAAAGCTACTAGCTGGGCTTCTCATGGATGCTTCTCCTAAAGAAGCGAGGTATATTGCTAGATTCGTAGAAGGTAGGTTGAGGCTAGGAGTAGGTGATGCTACTATCTTAGATGCTCTTAGTGTTGTATATGCTGGGAGTGTTACATTTAGACCAGTAGTAGAGAGAGCTTATAACCTTAGAGCAGATCTAGGTATGATAGCAAAAATACTAGCAAAAGAAGGAATTGAATCTCTAAAAGCTATAAAACCCCAGGTTGGTGTTCCTATAAGGCCTATGCTAGCTGAGAGACTAAGTAGTGCAAAAGAGATACTCGAGAAGACAGGAGGTAAAGCTGTAGTAGAATACAAATACGATGGAGAAAGAGTACAGATCCATAAGAGAGGAGAAGAAATATGGTTATTCTCTAGGAGACTCGAGAATATCACACATATGTATCCTGATGTAGTCGAGATGGCGAGGAGTAGAATAAAAGCTAGAGAAGCTATAGTAGAAGGAGAGATAGTTGCTATAGACCCAGAGACTAGAGAGCTTAGACCATTCCAAGTACTAATGCATCGTAGAAGAAAACACGATATAAAAACAGCAATGGCTGAGATACCTGTCGCTGTATTTCTCTTCGATGTACTTTATGCCGATGGTAGAGATCTAACAGTAGAACCACTACCAATACGTAGAAAGACACTCGAGAAGATAATAGACCAGGGTGAGAACTGGCAGCTAGCTAAAGAGATAGTAGCTGATAAGCCAGAAGAGTTAGAGAAGTTTTTCCTAGAAGCTGTAGAAGCAGGAGCAGAAGGTGTAATGGCAAAAGCAATACACCTAAAGAGTATCTACCAAGCAGGTGCTCGAGGATGGCTATGGATAAAATACAAACGTGATTATAAATCCGAGATGAGCGATACAGTCGACCTAGTAGTAATAGGTGGGTTCTATGGGAAAGGCCGTAGAGGAGGCAAAATAGGTACACTATTAATGGCTGCCTACGATCCAGAAACAGATACTTTCAAGAGTGTATGTAAAGTAGGTAGTGGATTTACAGATGAAGATCTAGACAAAATGGAAGATATACTAAGACCGTATATCAGAGATACAAAACCTCCACGTGTAGAAAGCGAGCTCAAACCAGATATATGGGTAGAACCAGCACTTGTCGCAGAGATACTAGGTGCAGAACTTACTCTCAGCCCTGTACATACATGCTGCTATGGCTGGGCGAGAACAGGTGCAGGTATCTCGATAAGATTCCCTAGATTCATAAGATGGAGACCAGATAAAGGCCCAGAAGATGCAACTACGACAAAAGAATTATATGAAATGTACCAGAGACAGTTGAGGAAAATAGCAGAAGAAGCTACTCAGTCCTAGATAGACTCTCTGTGACACCAAATACTACTCCTATAGAGAGTGGAGAAATAATTCCAACTGCGATACCAGCTATACCCATTGCTTCGACTAGTATACCTGCAATAGGTGCAGATACAGCTACACCAATGATATTGACTGTCTGTTGTAGAGCTACTGCAAAACCACGTATCTTCTCTTCTACTCTTAGCACGAGGAAGCTACTAGCTACAAGATAAGCACCGATAGATAGACCATAAATAGAGTATATTAGAACAATATGCCACTTATTATTAGCAATAAGAAGTCCTAGAACTGCTACTATAGAGAGTATTGATGCTATAGTAACAGGTCTTAGTACTCTACCTCTATCTACTGAGTACCCAGAGACTATAAGCGAAGGTATACTGACAAGTGTAGCAAATCCTATCGACATACCAGTAACAACAGCAGCTTCCTCCTCCGAGGGGACTATTCCTTCGTGTTTCAGTGCAAGACCTAGTCCACCAACTATTATTCCAAAACTAAAGTATAATAGGAATATGAGTACTAGTCCAAGTTTAATCTTTCTAATAACTTCTACTAGACTAGTCTTTCTCTTCTCTCTATTCTGTTCAATGAGAGTCTCAGGTAGAAATATAGCTGAAATAAATCCGAGCATTATTATTAGTGAGAGAGCAGTAAAAGCTCCTCTAAAACCTAGTGCATCAACTGTAGCTGATGCTGTTAATGCACCTATAACGATAGCTATAGCAATTATAGCTAGATACCTAGCAATACTACTTCCTAAGCTCCTAGCACTAGAAGTATCTCCAACAGTAGCCATAAATGCTGGATAGACTAAACTACCACCAACAGCATGTAGACTTCTAACAACTAGTAGCTCCTTCGGGCTCCTTGCAACACCATATAAGTAGACGAATAATGTATCCCATGCAAGACCAGCTATGAGGCTTTTTCTCCTACCTATTCTATCAACTATAATACCTGCTACTGGGCTTGCAAATATAGCTACTAGCCCATATAGTCCTGCAGTAAAAGAAGCTAGAGGTTTTGAAGCTCCTAAATACTCAGCGTATGGTGCAACTACACTGGCCATGAACGCAGTATCAATAATTCCTACAAAACCAGCTATACCGAGTAGTATCATCTGGGCCCTAGTAAGCCTAGGCAATCTATACTCCAGTGATCCATCATTTATCTATTTGGATAAAATGTGAATCTATGTATACGTAATTATGCCTGTCATGGAGCTAGAACAGCTCTACCAATAATCCTCCCACTACTAATATCTCCGTAGGCTTTATTCACTTCTTCTAAGCTATACACCTTGTAGAATGCTCTTAGAGAACTATGGCTGACAAATTCAATAGCTTCTCTATACTCTTCGAAACTATAAGCTGCAGTACCTCTAATAGTAAGTTCTCTCATCACGAGTAATGCTGGTCTCTCTACAATAATAGGTTCTCCAGAAACATTACCTACTAGTACTAGTTCGCCTCCAGGTCTAAGAGCTCTCATAGACTCGTTAATTGTTGGAGCACCAACTATCTCTACTACATAGTCTACTCTCCCCTCTTTCTTATAGAAATCAAAACTATCTACAGGTACTACGCCTATATCTCTGAGAGTATCCAATAATTCTCTCCTACGTGTATACCCATATACTTCAACACCTAGCTTTACTAGGTACTGAGCACCATGAATACCTACACCTCCAGTAGCACCAGTTAATAATACTCTATCACCACGCTTGATACCAACTAGCTTAACTAGATGGATCATAGTAGCTACTCCACAGACAGAAGCAGCATATACCTCGAATTCTCTACTCGGGAGTGGAATCAGATTACTACATGGTACATCTACGTATTCAGCATATCCACCATGAATATGTTCACCTAGAATAGTATCAACTCTCTTATCTCCGACCCAGACTCTAACCAAGGGATATACAGCGTAAGGCCTCCCTCTATACTCTCCAAATACTTCATGTCCAAGTACTAGAGGCGGCTTAAGGTTACGAAAACCACCAATCCATACTACTCTATCTCTACCACAAATTCCGGTGGCTTTTACTCTTAATCTACACCAGCCTCTAGGAGGTTCATCCTTCTCTACTTCTACTACTTTAAAACTTCCTTTGAATTCTTCTAAGACAGCAACTCTATATCTAGTCATAGTAGTCTAACCAGTAATCTATATGCTAGTAGTTCAATAAATACTCAAGCTACTAGAGTACCATCAACTCTATAACCCCGTAGATACTAAATACTCTGTAATGGCTATGATGAGTACCTGGCAAGTAGGAGCTCTAGCAGTGACTGGTCAGAGTTTCGCCGAGCCCTAGTACTAGTCTATCCCCGTGCAGGAAGTAATCTATAATTCCCCTCTACTATCTCCTACTCCTCCTATGGAGTGGCTGTGAAGAGGGACCCCATCAATAAACTGACACAATAATAGGAATACTACTCTATAGATTAGAATAGTTGTGGATGAAGTAGGGCTGGCGCTACTGAGCCTTTCTATGACAATGCTATCTCTGCTCTACAACGCCTTTCTCTAATAGATAATTATATGCTGAGTAGGCAGCAACTGCACCCATAGCTGCAGCTGTTACTATCTGCCTAAATCCTCTCCATACACTTGTACAGTCTCCTGCTGCAAAAATCCCCGGGATATTAGTTCTCATCCACTCATCAACTTTAATATAACCTGCATCATCAGTCTCTAATCCTATCTTCTCAAACCACTCTCTCGGGGGCTCAAACCCTATCTCTATAAAGATACCATCTACATCTATCTCTTTTTCTTCTCCAGTTACTTTATTTCTAACAACTACAGAGG
>JALTYD010000030.1 GCA_027046525.1 Pyrodictiaceae archaeon | reverse complement strand
ATGGAAAAGAAATCTGGAAGAAACACTCGGAGTAATAGTTTCATGGGACATGAAATAGTGGGGAATGAAATACACCAAGAAGATAACCCACCCCTTCAAGAAAGGTGATAAACTAGAAGCACTCATAGCTGGTCCAGGCTGGCTTAAGGGAGAATATCTAGCAGTCGATAGCAATCTTAGACGGAATATAACAATAATAGGTCTTCATGGCTCTGTATCAAAACGAGTTTATATAGAAATTATAAGAGATAAAGATGGAATATTCCTAGCCCGCCTCTTGTAAGACCAGCGTAGTATTCATAAATATTTCATAGATATCCTCACTTTTATATGGAGAACAAGGCCGTAGCCCCCTCACCGCCTCGAAGGGTACCATGGGGTACTAAATGAGAGGCGGGTTCCCCTACGGCCAACACAAGATGTCTGTAGCGACGAATAATTTTAGAAGAAAACTAGATGTTACATTACTCATAGTAAGCTTCTGGATACCAAGGTAAGATATGTATGCCCATAGAGCTTAGAGAAGGTATCGAGATAGTAGCGGATTTGCCAGCTCTATATATAAAAGACATGGACTCCCTCGTTGTTGCTGATCTACATATAGGTTTTGAAGAAGAGGCAGCTAGCCATGGTCTCTTTATCCCCTTCACTCAATACAACCATATCATAAAAGTCATGGACAGAGCGCTTGAGATGACAAAAGCTTCCCATGTGATATTCTTAGGCGATGTTAAACATAGCTTCTCTTCTCTCCTCCGTACAGAACGCAGAGATTTGACTCAGCTATTCAGCTATCTTAAATCGAGATGGGATACAGATATAACAGTCATAAGAGGTAATCATGATAGCTTTCTGTCGATTATAGCACGTAGACATGGAGTAAAAATAATCGACGAGCTTTACTATAATGGAATACTCTTTATTCATGGACATAGGAAACCTAGCGGAAATTATCCAAAACAGCCCCATACTATAGTGATGGGACATGAACACCCAAGTATAAAGTTAAGAGATAAACTAGGCTTCTATGTGAAAATGCAGAGTTTTATAGTTGCACCTATGAAAAACGCTAATACATACGTAATAGTCTTGCCAGCTTTAGGTCAGTACCAGACTGGAAGTAGTATTACTCTCAACCCTAATAGTTACTTATCACCTATATTGAAGGAGGATGTCATACTAGAAGAAATAGAGCCTTACGTTATCGTAGAAAACCTAGGAGTTCTATCCTTCCCGAAAATAGGTTTACTAAGTGATCTCCTAGAAGAAGTCTACATATAACTAGTTCTTCACAATAATGGTTCCACTATCTCCCTTTACAACTCTGTGTCCTTCTTCTAGTAAGCCTATACTTGCATACTTAGCACGTGGATTATCTTCAAGGAAGCGTATAGTTGCTTCTATTTTCGGCCCCATAGAGCCTGGCGGAAACTGTCCCTCTTCAAGGAATTTCTTTGCTTGTTCTATCGTTAATTTTTCAAGAGGACGTTGAGTAGGTTTACCATAATCAATATACACTTTATCTACATCTGTTAAAACTGTGAAGATATCCGCTCTTATGTTGCTAGCAAGAAGAGCAGATGCTAGATCTTTATCAATAACAGCTTCTACACCATGTAGCCACTTATCTGTTCTAACAACTGGTATACCTCCCCCACCTACAGCGATAACTATGTATCCTTCTTCAATGAGGTTTTTTATAGCATCTAACTCTACTATCTCGATAGGTCTAGGGCTGGGAACAACCCTCCTATATCCTCCCCTTGGATCACGCTTAAATATCCAGCCTGTTGTCTCTGCGAGCTCTCTTACTTCCTTATCTGAGTAGAAAGGTCCTATGAACTTAGTAGGATTAGAGAATGCTTCATCATTCCTATTAACAAGTACTTGTGTTATAACAGTTACCACCTTTCTTTTCAAGCCTTTCTCGCTTAAAGCATTCCCTATAGATTGCTGTAACATGTATCCTAGCCATCCCTGGGTCATAGCATCAGCTATATCCAGGGTGACTGGTTCATACTTTGATTTACCTCCATACATCCACTCAAGCAGTATTCCTACTTGAGGACCATTACCATGTGTTAAGACAATATCATAGCCTTCTTCCACTAATTTTGCAATAACACCCGATGCTATCGAAACATTTCGCCACTGCTCAGATAGCCTATCATTCTTTCTCAAAAAAGCATTACCACCGAGAGCTATTACAACTAGTGTCAAAATAAGCACCAAGTCTAAATGGATACTCCGTGAGAAATTAATAAAAATAGCATAATATAGTTGGTAAAGCACAGTAATTGTTATGTTTCTATATTCTCTCTGTTTTATTTCTCATTCCTTGGCTTCTGTTTATATAATGGACATAGACCACAAAACCATGGAGCCTTCGCTACAACTACTCTATATATCTTACCATCTTTAACAACTACTCCCCTCAAGTATTCTATTGCTTCGCTAGATAATTTCCATAACTTACATATACCATCTTCTTGAAAGTTACATGTCTGAAGTTTCCAGCCACCTATCATACCTGCTACTGCTACTACTTGCTCAAGTGTATTTAACTTCTTATTGTATGTGGCAATTATTTTGCTATAATCCTCGAGTCTCTCAAATAGCTCCTTTTTTACAATACTAATTGCACTAGAAAGGTTTTCTATTCTTTCTTCGACTATATTTATTCTCTTTATAGATTCATCTTCACTGTAAGGTTTTTCTGGTTCTATAACTGTGAGTTTCTTGTCTGTAACCTCTATTAAAGACATTCTTATCCCCATAATTTTTCTAAGATATCTTGATATGTGTATAGTGTAGGGCTAAGTAATACAGCTCTACAACTTATTTTAAGCCTAGAAAAGTAGCACCTACTAGGGTTTAGAAGTGAGATATAGTGCTGTAACTATCAAGATAAGTGGTAAAATATTTACTGTACAAAATATTGATACCATCCGTGAATATTCTACATTAATAAGAGATCTCTATGAATCAGGATTAAAAATCGCTGTAGTTGTAGGCGGTGGCGAGATTGCCCGTAAGTATATTGAATTATCGAGAAAACTAGGAGTATCTGCTAGTTTCCAAGATCAGTTAGGGATAGAAGTGAGTAGAATAAATGCACGACTTCTATCTTATACTTTATGGCCCTATTCTACGGTGGAACCTCCTGCCACTCTCCGTGAAGCTGTCTCACAGTTTCTCCAAGGCAAAATTGTAGTTATGGGGGGATTACAACCTGGACAGAGTACAGCTTCTGTAGCTGCATTATTAGCAGAAGCAATAAATTCTGATGCACTTATATTAGCTACAACTGTTGAAGGGGTCTATACCTCTGATCCACATAGAGATATTCGTGCTTCTCTTATCCCTAGACTATCATATAGAGAATTTAGAAACATAGTCGAACAATCATCAGAACCAGGACGCTATGAATTAATAGAACCATATGCTATTGATATTCTCGAAAGAAGTAAAATAATACTCCATATAGTTAATGGTTTCAAAGTAGATAATATCAAGAAGATACTCGAGGGTCAAGAAGTAGGAAGCATAGTTCTACCTTGATACATGGAATTCTAGTAGCACCTTTCTAACTCTATCTCTAAAATCCTTTACATAAAACCATGGCCTTTTATTTCCCCTCCTAATCTTGTCTAGCTCTTTGATTAACTCCAACATATACTTACAACTTATTATACTCTCTAATGTTCTCTCTCCCACAATCCATATAGTCGACGCCTTTAAGTAATCTATAAACTCTTCTAACGAAGAGGGGCATTTTCTATCTATGATCTTCTTCCAATAACTATCTAGATTATCTAAGTATTCTTTGAGACCTAAATCTGCCATTAATTTATGAACCTCTAGGTCTTTTAGAACAAGTGCAGCTATGTACGCTGACACTATTGACTCGTTAGTATTTTCGTCTATCTCCACCATGTAGTATTCAGGGGCACTATGTAAGATACTATGGATAAGTTCGTGAGCAAGTAAAGCTTCTCTATCTCCACTATCTAAGTTAATCCATTCCTGCAGAGATAGATGTATCCTAGGTATACCTGTCCATGCTTCATACATTATAGGAAAACCTGCAGAGACAAATACACCAATTCTTTTCTCTTCTAGAGCAATAAAACTCTCGGCAGAGGATCTATCACTATATAAATGTACTTCTAGATAGTCAATACCTCTAGTCTCTATAGTTTCAACTAATTTTTTTATTGTATCTACGACTATGTTAACTGATTTTTCATCTACATTCTTATCATGTAGTATAAATGCTATACTAATTCCTTCAATTCTTTTAGTAAACATCTTCAATGATAATCCACTCTTTCCTCTAAACAAGTTCTACTGCGATAGCAGTAGCGCCACCTAGGCCATGACATAGAGCAGCTACTCCTCTTCTTCCACCCCTCGTCTTTAACACATTTAGTAATGTTACAATTATTCGTGCACCAGTTGCTCCTAGAGGATGGCCGAGTGCAATAGAGCCTCCAAATACATTAACTCTATCTAGATCAACACCTAGTTCATCTCTAAAAACAAGGCTACTCACAGCAAATGCCTCATTATTCTCAAAATAATCTATCTCGCTGATCGACATATCAAGTTTCTCGAGCAGCTTCTTAACTGCTACAGGAGGTGCTTCTACGAATCTCCATGTATCCACTCCTGCCATGCTGAATCCAAGTATTCTTGCAATTGGTTTAAGTCCGAATTCATCAACAGCTCTCTCGGACGCCAAGACTAATGCAGCAGCTCCATCGGCCAACTGGCTACTACTACCAGCAGTATGTAAGCCTTCTGGTCCGAAAGCTGGTGGCAACTGTGATAATTTCTCAAGTGTTACATCTTGACGTATCGTTTCGTCAATATCGATTATTTCTTCTCTTCCTCTACTAGTTATAGAAATAGGTACAATCTCTCTTTTGAAAAATCCACGATTGCTAGAATCCTTAGCTCTCTGATGACTAATGTAAGCTATCTCGTCGAGTTCTTCTCTTTTATAGCCTCTCTCTCTAGCCACTTTATCAGCTTCCTCTCCCATACCCATATTAGCAATATTATCGAATAGACCATCATAGAACATTGAGTCGATAAGCTCCATCTTCCTAGTGATTAGGTGTCTAATACCCCATCTAGCAGCAGAGGGGATAAGGAAAGGTGTGTTAGACATATTCTCCATACCGCCTGCGACTACTATATCAGCTTCTCCGGACTTAATAAAAGTAAAAGCAGTAATAACTGCACTCATCCCAGAAGAACATACTTGGTCTACATTCATAGCATCTACACTAGGTGGAATTCCAGCCTTTAGGGATGCCTGGCGTGCTGTGTCTTGTCCTGTTCCTGCTCTTAAGACATGACCAATTATGATAAAGTCTATGTCAGTACTAGCGACTCCAGCAGCTAGAAGAGCATTCTTAATAGCTATCGCGCCTAGATCAGCTGCTGTAAGTCTTGAAAATGTCTTCCCAAATTTTCCAAGTGGAGTTCGTACAGCAGATACTATGTAGATATTCCTAGTAGAGAATGACATATTTTACCCAGTAGTGTAGT
Organism: Pyrodictiaceae archaeon; assembly: GCA_027046525.1. Classification (GTDB taxonomy): domain Archaea; phylum Thermoproteota; class Thermoprotei_A; order Sulfolobales; family Pyrodictiaceae; genus JALTYD01. The sequence goes on along the minus strand of JALTYD010000030.1, from coordinate 385 downwards.
TAGTCAATAAGTTGAAATTAAAAACAAGCCTTATCTCTTTTGAACTTCATTCAGTCTATTGTCGATCTGACCTAGCCTAATTGTTGTACTTTATTTATAGCTTCTGCTAGTTTTGTTGGTGTAGTAACTCCCTCTATTTTCTCTGTAAATACTATGGAACCTGACCTAACCTTCCATATAAGTACAGTTGGAGAAGACTTTACATTATACTTTTTGAAAGACTCTTTTGCACTCTTTGATTCACATTCATGGGTAAACCATTTACAAACAATACTATAGTATTTTATGCTTGTATCCTTAGCATTTGAGACAAATATGTTCCATATAATTTCGAAAACTCTACAAGCAGGACCCTTAGTATTATTAAAATATACTACATATACTC
>JALTYD010000029.1 GCA_027046525.1 Pyrodictiaceae archaeon | reverse complement strand
TATATCGTCTACGAGGCGTAGTAGCGGCCTAGCTAGAGTTCCAGTAGAGTTTAGAGCACCTCGTTTCCTGAAGCCATTCGAAGAATTAATAAAAATGTATGGTTTTCCCTCCCCTGGCGAGTTTATACCATTGTTGCTGATGGCGATAACATTCCCAATAATATTTGGTCTAATGTTTCCAGATCTAGGACAAGGTCTTTTACTACTAATAGGTGGTATTTACCTCTCTAGAAAAGCTAAGAGTGAAGGCTGGAGGACAATTGGTTCACTCTTAATATATATAAGTATTCCAGCGATGTTCTTTGGTTTTCTTGCAAGCGAGTTCTTTGGACCAGCAACACCAGTAGCAGGCTGGATAGAACACGAGGTATGGCATGGCCGTCCTCCCTATTCATCACCTATTCACGCTATATATACAGCTATGAAGACAGGTGAGACAGAAGCAGGTCTAGTACGTATCGCTACGTTCAAAGCTATCCATATAAGCCTGTTCATAGGAGCAGCACTACTGACAATGGCTTCCTATATTGGTGTCGTACGTACATTTAAGTTCAGAGAATATGAACAAGGTCTACACATGCTAGGAGTTGCATCGGCATTTACTGGTGTACTACTCATCTTCCTCTACCTGAGCTATACTGGTATCGACTACGCTAACTATATGGACCAGTTTATATCAGTACTTAGTTCATCAAGTATGAGCAATGTTATAATAGGCTTAATAGTAATGGGGCTTATTTTCGGCCTACTAGCACCAGTACTCTTTGGGCACGAGTCTATTAGTCAAAGAATAATGCTAGGTGCTGTTGAAGCTTTTGATGTATTCCTGGTGCTTCTAGGAAATACACTCTCCTTTGTTAGAATAATGGGGCTCATGCTGGCCCACAGCGGCCTAGTCTTCGGCTTCTACGTAATCGCTGTACAAGCAATAGGTGGTGGAAAACCACTAGTAGTTGATACTCCGCCAGAGATAATAGTTTACGCGTTTGGAAATCTCTTTGTTGCTGTCTTCGAAGCGATGGTAGCATCAATACACACACTAAGGCTCCATCTATACGAGATGTTTACAAAGTTCTACTTAGGTGGTGGGATACCATACATACCAGTAAAAATGCCATCTCTAGTAACACTAAAAATACGTTCTAGCTAGTCTTTTACGCGTCTCGCTCTCTTATCCCTTGCATTGGTACTATATTTTTATGAAACCATTCTCTTTAGATTCTTTGCTAGTCTCTCATATCTCCTAATATCTTCTGGTGTTAAGCTAGGACCAACTTGTTCTAGAGCTTTCCAGAAATGCTTCATAGATACTGGTACAGGTTTTAGCTCGCCTCTATACTCTTTCAATGCTTCTCTCAGTGCAATCATTGCTGCTTCTCTAGCAACCGCTTCTAGATCTGCACCTGTATAACCCTCTGTTTCTTCTGCTATTTTTTCTAGGTCTACATCTTCTGCTAGCGGCATTTTCCTAGTATGTATACGTAGTATCTCTAGTCTAGCTTTCTTATCAGGAGGAGGAACATAGATTATTCTATCAAACCTACCAGGCCTAAGTAGAGCAGGATCTAATATATCGGGCCTATTAGTAGCACCTATTACTACTACGTTAGCAAGAGGCTCTATACCATCCATCTCAGTTAATAGCTGGTTAACTATCCTATCTGTAACTCCACTCGTATCATGTCTAACTCCTCTTGCTGGTGCAATAGAGTCTATCTCATCAAAGAATATTATTGCTGGTGCTACTTGTCTAGCACGTCTAAATATCTGGCGAATAGCTTTCTCACTCTCACCAACCCACTTACTAAGTACCTCTGGGCCTCTAACTGCTATGAAATTAGCTCCACTCTCAGTTGCTGCAGCTTTAGCTAGGAGAGTTTTACCAGTACCAGGTGGCCCAATCAATAGTATACCTTTTGGAGTCCTCATCCCCATAGACTCAAAGACTTGTGGATATCTTAACGGCCATTCTACCGCTTCTCTTATCTGTTGTTTCGCATCATCAAGTCCACCTATATCTTCCCATTTAACTTCCGGTACTTCTACGTATACCTCTCTTATAAGACTAGGCTGGATATGTCTCATAGCATCTAGGAAATCAGCTATTGTCACTTTAAGCTCCTTTAGTATATCAGCAGGTATAGGTTTGTTTAAGTCAATCTTCCCCTGACCAATAAACCGTCTCAGTGCTGCCATTGCCGCCTCTTTAGCTAGGGCAGCTAAGTCAGCACCAGTATATCCATGTGTCATAGAAGCTATTTTTTCTAGATCTACATCTTCTGCTAGTGGCATATTACGTACATGGACTTGGAGTATTTCTAGTCTAGCTCTTTTATCAGGAGGTCTTATCTCTATCTCTCTATCAAATCTGCCGGGTCTTCGTAGAGCAGGATCAACAGCTTCAGGCCTATTAGTAGCACCTATAACTATAACTCTACCTCTCTCCTTGAGTCCATCCATAAGTGTTAGTAGTTGAGCAACAACTCTCTTTTCTACTTCTCCTGTAACTTCCTCTCTCCGAGGAGCAATAGCATCTATCTCATCAATAAATATAATACTAGGAGCATTATTACTAGCTTCTTCGAAGATCTCTCTTAGGCGCTGCTCACTCTCTCCATAGAATTTACTCATTATCTCGGGGCCATTGATAGCTATGAAATATGCTCCTATCTCGTTCGCAAGTGCTTTTGCTAATAGTGTCTTACCAGTGCCTGGAGGACCATAGAGGAGGACTCCTTTAGGAGGCTCAATACCTAGGTGTTTAAATAGCTCTGGATGCTTCATAGGAAGTTCGACTATTTCTCTAATCTTTTGTTTTGCTTCTTCTAGATCTCCTATATCCTCCCATGTAACGCGTGGTACTCCTCTACGGAGTTTTTCTTCGCTAACAGGTTCTTCTCGTATCTGTAGAACAGTATCATCTGTTATGTACACAGAGTGGCTCGGCTGAGCAGCAATAACTGCAAGTCTGAGCCCTGTTCCTAGGAATGGTATAATTATAATCTCTCCTCTAGTGACAGGTTTTCTGTATAAATGGCTTTTTACATATTCGACAAAATCTCTTCCAAAACGTATAGGCTCTAGTGGTGCTAAAACTACCTTAGATGCAGGACTTACCTCTGCTGCTCTCCTAACACTTACGGTATCTCCTACACCTGCACCAACAGCTTCTCGTATATAACCATCTATTCTAATAATACCTCTATCTTCCTCGCCAGGCTTTAGAGGCCATGCAATTGCAACTGCTCTACCACTAGGACCTTCTATTTCTATGAAATCACCAGTTTCTATACCTAGTTCTCTCATAGCACTTCTCGGTAATCTAGCTATCTTCCTACCTACATCGCTACTACGAGCTTCTGCTACTCTAAGATATACTTCCCGCTTATTACTCAAAATACCTCCCCTAACACATGGCTTTTTCTCTAAACTTAATATATTCTACTTAACACCGACACTATAGATTAACTATCTTCTGCTGAACACTATTACAATAATATAGGAATATCCTTATTATAACGAGGAGATATCTTGGTGGTCTGTCTTCTCTACATTGCATCAGTACTACATATAAAACAACAGGTAGAGCTCGTAGAAGAGAAGATTGGGAGATATCTAGGAGAAGAAGTCCGCGTAGTAGGACTAGCTACAGAGAGTAGTAGAGCACTCAGCCTTCTACAAGGTTGTAGAGCAGCTATTATCGTGATAGCTACAGGAGGTACAGAGCATATTATTTTAGATATACTAGACAAGTATAGCTATCCAGTACTTCTAATAGCCCATAACTATTCAAACAGTCTACCTAGTCTACTCGAAGTTAAACCTCTACTACGAGGTAAGAGAGTATCGACACTATATGTCAACCTAGACAAAAACACGTATACAGAGAGTCTTAAGCAAGCTCTAGTAGCGATAAAGACAGTAAGTAGACTAGTAAATTCTAGATTCCTACTAATAGGTAATCCTAGTCCATGGCTAGTATATAGCACCATAGACAAGGAGCAGCTAAGAGAAAAACTAGGAGTAGAGATTATGAATATAAGCATAGAAGATCTAGTAGAGATCTACAACCAGGAATCCAATGATATTGAATTAACTCCAAGGATTCTCAAAGAATCACTAGAAACCAAGATTCCACGTGAAAGAGTACCAAGAGCACTAAAATTATATAGAGTAGTTAAAGACCTCCTAGATAAATACAAAGCTGATATAGCCTCTATAGCTTGTTTCGATATTATACCAAAAATTGATACTACAGCATGTCTAGCTCTATCACTACTTAATACTGAAGGACGAGTAATTGGTTGTGAAGGAGATGTACCAGCTGCTTTAACTATGAGTATACTATCCTGGATATCGAATAAACCTGCATTTATAGGAAACATCACCGATATCTCAGACGACTACATAGTTATCGCACACTGTACAGCCCCAATGACATACGGGAGATACAGACTACTATCACACTACGAGTCAGGAAGAGGAGTTGGTCTCTCTGTAGAAATACCGAAAAATACCGATGTTACTATCGCTAGACTCAGCCCTAATCTAGATAGAATACGTGTACTACTAGGTAGAGTTGCTGAGTCTGGTATTCTTAACCCAATTGGCTGTAGAACACAAATCAAAGTAAAAACAACAGCTAAAATAAGACAAATCCTCGATGAAAGCATAGGTAATCACTACGTATTAGTACCAGGAGTATATCTCGAACACTTAAGACATACTGCTAGCTTTCTAAATATGATCCTAGAAGAACTATAAGTTTATCCTAAATTAAAACCACACTACTACAATCCTACGTTATCCTTAATATTTTACAGAGAGAAATCCGCCTGGGGCAGGAATCTGGGTGATATATATGTCTGCAAAAAAGAGAGTAGTAATAGTTGGTGCAGGTGGCAGAGATTTCCACGTCTTCAACACCATCTACAAGTATAATAGCGAATACGAAGTTGTAGCATTTACAGCAACACAAATACCCAGTATCGAGTGGCGGAGATTCCCACCTAGTTTAGCAGGTCCTAATTATCCACATGGAATTCCCGTAGTCCCCGAGGATAGGCTCGAAGAATTAATCAGAGAAAACCATGTAGATGAAGTTGTATTTGCATATAGCGACTTAACCTACGAAGAGCTAGGACATATACTGAGTAGAGCACTTGCAGCTGGTGCTACATTTAAAATAATAGGCCCCAGAGACACGATGATACGATCCTATAAACCTGTACTAGCTATTACAGCTGTTAAAACAGGTGCTGGCAAAAGTACTGTATCACGTGCTTTTGTACGTGAATTTAAACGAAGAGGAATAAAACCTGTAGCAATAAGACATCCAATGGCATATGGAGATTTAGAGGAGAGGAAGCTAATACGTATAAAGAAGAGAGAAGATATAGCAAAATACCCGCTCACGATAGAAGAACGAGAAGAATTTGAGCCATATATCGGTCTAGACATAGATGTTCTAGCAGGAATAGACTATGGTGAAATAATTAGAGAGGCCGAGAAAACAGCAGATGTAATAATATGGGATGGTGGGAACAATGACTGGCCATTCATAAAACCTGATCTATGGATAGTTGTAGCTGATCCTCTAAGACCAGGAATAGAAACAAGATCGTACCCAGGAGAAGTAAATGTGAGAGCAGCCGAAGTAGCTATAATAACAAAAGCTAGCGAAGCTGGGCAGGAAAAAGTAGAGGAAGTTAGAAGAAATCTCTTGAAACTTAACCCCAGGCTAGACATCACAATAGCTGATATAGAAGTCAGAGTAGAAAACCCAGATGCAATAAGAGGCAAGAGAGTAGTTGTAGTAGAAGACTCACCAACTGTAACCCATGGTGGGGCACCATACGCAGCTGGCTACGTTGCAGCAAAGAAATACGGAGCAGAAATAATTAATCCTAAACCATACGCAGTAGGGATAATAAAAGAAATGTACAATGAGTATAAACACATGGGACCAGTAGTCCCATCTACAGGCTATACCAAGAAACAGATACAAGACCTACAAGAGACACTCGAGAATACACCAGCAGATGTTGT
>JALTYD010000028.1 GCA_027046525.1 Pyrodictiaceae archaeon | reverse complement strand
TAACACTTTATATTGTTTTTTCATCCCTTATGAATATAGAAACCTTTATATTTGGAGTTGGTATAATAAAATCCTGGTGAAGTGTTTGGTTAGTGGTGCAAGAAGAGAGCTGGTAGAGTTATTAGATAGATTACATGGGAGAGGGAGTAGTGAAGAAGAAATTAGTCCAGAGAAGTGTCTTGTAGAGAACTTTGATGGTCTTTCAAAACTACTTAGGTTCTTTAGTGCAAGTGGGAGATACAGTGTTGTTGATAAAATTGGTCAAGCATTATCTTCTAGTGTTGTACGAGATGCATTGTATGAAGCTATTAGAGTAGTTTCTTCTCTTAGACCTGGTGATAAAATTACTATAAAGACGAGAGATGATGTGAAGGATTATCATTGTTGTGATTATCGTAAACTGAGGAGTCTTGAGGAGTGTAGTTATGCAGGTATATGTGGCGAGCTTGTTTCGCCGAAACCTACTGAGGAGAAATATGTAGAGTGTTATGTTTGTCCCCCAGAACCTAGTAGAGAGGAAGTTAGAATTTTCCTTAAATGTATAGATAATCGGAGTTTTTTCCATACTCTTACTCGCGATTTAGCTCTCTCAGCTATAACTAAGCCTAAGAGGGGGTGAAGAGTATGGTTTACCTGTCTATCTCTGCACGGCTTATAGTGAATATGGAAGCTTTAAATATGGCAGAAAGTATAGGTAATCTTACTAAGCATAAACGTGCACCTATAGTCGTTAAGCTAGATGATGGCTATAGGCTCCAGTTAGTTCCAGTAATATCTGGGCAGAGTATAGCACATGGATACCAAGTAGTTCTTGCAGAAGAAGCTATGCGTGAGGGTTTAGCTGTCTGTCCACTCTGTAGACAGGGAGTATTTGTTAAACACTCTAGCCGTGAGATAATAGAGAGACTAGCTAGGTTCTCGGATTATGCTAGTAGAGCAAAGAAACTCCTAGGTTTAGAGGGTAAAGTTTATGATTTTGAGAAACAACTAGTTGAGAACTGTGTTGTGGAAGACGTAGGTGGCTTCTTATATACTGCTAAGCCTCCAGTGAAGAGGACGAGTAGATTCTCGACTGGTTATATGGTGCCTGCTTATGGTTATATAGAGTCTACAGCGACAGACTATCAGCTTCATACACGTTATGATCCGTTTGCAGGCGAAGAAACAGCTCAGATGATATACTATGTTGAGCTGGGCTCAGCACCTTATACATTAACACTAGCACTTGATCTCGATGGTATTGGTGTAGCTAGTACTGGTGAACTTGGAGAAAAGAGAGTATGTCTCGAGGATCGGAGCAAGAGGATAAGTGTTGCTCTAAGAGCTCTCATGAGATTAATAGCGAGTTCTGAATTTGGTGCAAAGAAGTCTAGGTTTCTACCACATACCGAAGTAGAAAGTATAGTAGCTACTCTTGTACACCCTATAAGGTTTAATGCACTTGCTGGCCACTACGACAAGTACATTGAGCAGACAATACTCCTGCTAGAGTCTATCAGTAAAAATTACGGTGATACGCTCCTTGCTGAGCTACACTACTACATATCTCCTCATGGAACAGCTAAGAAGCCGAGAATAGATACTAGTAGGAGTAGAGTAGAAGTTAAAGAGCACTCAAACTTCGTAGATGTAGTAGGAGAGATAATTAAAAGAGCAGAAGAGCATAGTAGAAAGTTCTCACCCTGCGAGTAGATCTACAACAAGAGCTGAGGAGCACAGTATGGCCCTAATAGGGTTAGTAGTACTAGTAGGAGCACACTGGGGATGGAGTGTTAGAGATATTAGATATAGTGCTGGTGGTCCTTCTCTACCACTACCACCACCTAGTACTATTGCTGTAGCTCTTCTATCTGGCGCTATAATACATAAAAAGATCCCAGAGATTATTGTCTTGCCAAAGAAGAAGCAGTTTTATTCATCTTGGATTGCTATTGAAGCACTAGTAGCTGCATCTGCTGGTCTTAGAAGAGGAGGAATAGTACTAGCTAGAGATCCTACAAAGTATCTTAATATACCATATATTCGGCCAGAGAATAGGAGAGATATATCTCAGTGGTTTTCTCTCCAGGGATTCGGTCTAGTATATGCTCCTTTAGCTGAGATATGTCTAGCATCATGCTATGATACTAGAGTACTAGAGAAATATGGTATCTATGAAGAAGATGTTAGAGCAAACTTGTTTAGTGTAACACGGATAGGTTCTAGAGAAGGACTTGTATCGATATTATCTACTGAAATAGTAGGCTGTAGTTTAGTAGAATCTACTGGTAGAGAATCCTCTATATTGTACGGTTCTAGGGGGGCATATGAGCATAAAACGAGGCTACTAGAAGCAGAGTACTGGTATCCAAAAGATCCTATAGCATTTAGTGCAACTAGAATTGGTAAGGCTCTATATCCTGAGAAGAAGGTCCAAGTAGAAATACCTGTATCTGAGTATAGTAGTAGAAATGTTATAATTGCACCAGATTCTCCTTGTCCTCTGAAGAGCGGATTTAAGATCGCAGAGTTTGAGAGAGAAACTGTTTGTGGAAAGATTATACCACTAGTATTCATGGAGGAGTAGATTATGCCAGAGTGTTTTATTCCTGTTCGTAGTTCTCCAAATAGTCTACCAGGACTTCTAGTTAGAACACTAGTAGCAGTTGCTGTAGATGATGAAGTTATAGATATAGCTGGTGGGATATATGTCGAGAAGCCATGTAGTTTTCTCGCAGAAGGTATACGTACTATAGCTAGTAGAAAGTGGGGGGAGGTAGCTAAATTACCTCCAGTGCCTAGGGCTAGGAGAGATATTGTTGATAAAATTTTAGCTAAGCTAGGTGTTGTTGGTGCTACATCTATAAGTATTAGAGATCTACTAGAGTACTGTGCTAAAGCTATAGAGGCTGAGTCTAGTACTTTATCTGAGGAGATGGATAGTATTGCATTATGTAGAGCTGAGTTTTACGAATATCCACGTACATCAAGTATAGCAACTAGTAGAAAGAGTAAAGATGAGTATAAGCTACCTATTATCGAGCAGGCTCTTGCATTAGCTGGGTATAGTGTTAGTAGTAGTTTTCTAGGTAATGGCGATACTCTTAATCTCCTACTTCTTGCATGGAAGAATTTAGAGGGTATTAGAGAAGGCTACTTAGATGCTCTTAGAATTACTGGTAGTTATACAGACGCACTTAGGAGAAAATTTAGTATTAGTAGTAGGTTTCTCCAGCTAGCAATTGCTTCTAAGATTGTTGAATCATATGTATTGTATCCATGGGCGAGATTTGATGTATTTGGTTTAGCACATATTAGTGGTGGTGGGACCTATACTGTTATAAATATTGAGCAGATAGCTACTTCGAGACTTGTGAAACTGCTTGAAAAAACCTCGCATATTAGTACTGAGTTTGGATGGAGAGATGCTCATGATTTTCTGAGAAAGTTATCGTATAGTTTAGCTGAGTTACTAGGATTACTAAGTGGGAGAGTAAATATTAGAGGTATATCAGCTGAGAAGATCCAGGGAGTTAGAAACACAGTTGCTCGTTTTCTCGAAGAGTATTCGACTAAGATAGTACTATTTTCTGAGACAGGTTCGAAGAGCTTACTATATGATGCTGCTAGGATAGCTGCAGGAGTGACTGATACACTATCGAGGATTGATAAAGGTAGACCGTTGAAGCTATATGTTAGGACTAAAGATGGAGTTAGAGAGATAGGCTTGTTAACTAGTAGAACTAGACTGTTAGCCGAAGTAGCTTCAATACTAGCATTTACTCGCGAAGAAGACATATAGTCCTATTTCTAGACTCTATGGTGTTAATAGCTTTGTTAAGAGAAGGTGTTAATAGGCTGATAAGTTTAGTTGAGGATGGAAGAGAGTATATCGTTTTTATGGCTCCAACAGGCTATGGTAAGACAAGTTCTTCGCCATACATCTATAGAGCTGCAAAAAATAGTTTGTCTACAAGTAGATTAATTCATCTCTTACCGCTCAGAGCTATACTAGAGAAGACTTATGATTATCTCCTGAGCATGTTATCTAGCGAAGCAAGTATTGGTTATCAGGCACATGGTCTAGGTCTAGCTGGCAAATCTCCATACTTTGGATCTGATGTAATTGTTACAACTTTTGATAGCTTCTTTATAAACTTCTATAGAGGATGTGTTCCCGAGGAAAATCTAGGTCATTATGAAGTTCCAAGGATCCATATATTATCATCTATACATGTATTTGATGAAGCACATCTCCCTCTTGAGAGTGGAGAGGATATGTTTACTTCATTATTAGCAGCACTATATTCTCTATCTCATATAGGTGTACCTTCTATTATTGAGACTGCTACTTTATCACTTGATAACCTAGTAAGCTTGTTAGAGGTATATCCTAGTGGTACTGGAATATCTGTCGTGGATATCTTACCTCTAGCTAGGTATAGTATTAGGCGTCTAAACCTAGGTAGTAAGTTTAATGTTGAGTACGAAGTAGTAGAAGATGCTGATTACTACGATTGGATTCTCCAGACAAACTGGGTATATCGAGAACTAGACTATAACCAGATAAGAGACAGAGTAATTGAATATGTAGATTCTGGACTTAGCGTCCTCAGAGTAGCTGGTACTGTTAGAGAAGCAATAACCGAGTATAGGTTATTGAAATCTGAGCTAGGTGAAGATAATACTGTATTAATTCATGGTAGGCTTACACCTATAGATAGGAGAAAAGTAGTAGACCTCATTGGTAGAAGCTCAATACAAGTACTAGTAGGAACTTCTGCTATTGAGGCCGGGTTAGATATAAGCTATGATTTGCTTATAACAGATATTCCACTAAGCACTAGTAACTCAGCTACTATACCTAGGATCGAGTCTCTTATTCAACGTATGGGGAGAATCCGTAGACATAATCCGAGAGGTGAAGGTATAGTATACTTTACATCACCTCCTGAGCACAAAGAGGCAAAGATATATGCCAGAGAATTAGCAGAAGTGTTTACTAGTAAGAAAATAAATCCTAGATTACCACTACTAAAAGATGAACAGTATAAGTCTTGGAGAGGATACCTCTGGCTACTCGACTTATATAAGCAGGAGAAAAGAGTAGATATAGATACTTTTAACAAGTTGTACTACTTGGCTACAAAAATTCTTCTTCCTAAATCAGTCTCAAAAATACTAGAGAGTATATGCAGTGTTACTGGTAGAGTTTTGATACCTCTCATACCCAGCTACAATGACCTAGGTATTAGTAGCGACGAACTCCTCGAGCACCTTGATGACTACGTAATCCCTATAGATAATACATTAGCTCACAGAGAGTTTGATAGATGGTTTAATATAGATGGAGAAGTTAAACTAGTGAGAGAAACAAAGAAAGATATAGAGATCGTAAGAGAGGATGCAACTAGTATTCGGAATGCGTTAAGAAGTTGTTCTTCTCTCACTTATCTACTACGTAGTAAGAAAATCCGTGCACTTATTCTAAGAGATGGTCTGTACAGAGTAGGTGAAGGTTTTTGGTAGAGAATACTCTATATGCATGGTGTAATGAGAAACTCTATGATCATTCAGTAGAAGTAGCTTGTGTTGCCGAAAAATTGTATAGTAGTGAATGGGCAAGAATTAGTAGAATACTAAGTAGTAGATGTGGAATTGATGACTTAGACAATGTTTTATACTTAGCAGGTCTAGTACATGATATAGGTAAAGCAGCTTCTTTCTACCAAAACCCTCTCAGCAGAGATTGTAGTATTGGTAGAGATCCAAGTTTTAGAGACCATGAAGCACTATCATATGCTTCTCTCTTACTATTATCGTATGACTTCGGGAAATTAAAATTATATAGAGAATCTATGATCTTTTGGATCCTAGGGTTTTCTGCGCTCCTACATCATCATGCTATAGATAGAGGTGTTCTTAGTCTGAATCAATACATTAACAGGATAGATAGAAAGAACTTCAAAGAAGGCCTAGTGGAATCTCTATTATTCCTCAGATATTTATTGAGAAATACTAAGTATGCTTCATTGCTAGATAAAACTACAATTTTCAAAGATCATTATTCTCTCGAGGAGTTCGTGCAGAAGAAGATGAGCTTAGTCCTCAGCAAGAGAGTATTCCAGCTAGATTTCCCATATAGTATAACTAGGAATTGCGGATT
>JALTYD010000027.1 GCA_027046525.1 Pyrodictiaceae archaeon | reverse complement strand
TGAGCCATGGATCTCTACCTCCAAATCCTAGCTGCTGCGTAGATTATAGATAGCATTATTAACACCCACACGAACAGACTATATGCAAATGCTTTACTAAGGCCAAAAGTACTAGGATCAGCAACATTCAAGCTCTCAGCAAATATTAGACAGTACATCAAGAGGTAGGCTACTACGAAGAATATAACTCCCAGGTAGTCTTCAGTTTTCCTAAACAATCTGTATTCTCTAGGAGCTTGTCCTTCTGTTGTCTCACTATTCATTGTACACACCTTCTTACAAGTAAAAATATGTTATAGGATACGAAATAAATATAACTCATGCATAAGTATGGTATCTCAGCTAGGAACTTATAATACTCTCTTAATACAAAGACTAAAACTAGATTATATATTTGTGTAGGTGTATTATCCCTGTGGTTATCCGAGTAGGAGTAGATGTAGGAGGTACTTTTACAGACATAGTAGTATTCAATGAAAAGACAGGTGTACTAGCTTCTCTAAAAGTACTAACAACACCACGTAGACCAGTAGAAGCTATAATGAGAGGTCTTGATGAACTAGTAAAAAACTATGGAGAAGTAAGAACAGTCATACATGCTACTACTCTGGGTACAAATCTCTTCTTCGGCCAGGCAGGAATAGAACCACCTGAAGTAGTACTCCTCACTAATCGTGGACTAGAAGACGTTATAGAAATAGGTAGACAGAATAGACCAGAACTCTACAATTTGTTCTTTGATAGGCCGAGACCCTTAGTTCCTCGAGATAAGAGATATGGTGTAAAAGGTAGACTAGACCCGAGTGGCAAAGAACTAGAACCTATTGATCCTAGAGAAATAAAATCCATAGTAGAGAAATACTGTAAGCATAGTAGGAGAGAAAAACCAATAGTATTCGCAGTAAGTCTCCTCCATAGCTATAGAAACCCAGTACACGAAATAAAAATAAAACAAATCATAAGAGATACATGCCCAGGCTCTATCACTGTACTCAGCAGCGAAGCCGATCCACAGCCGATGGAGTATGAACGTACAAGTACAACTATAGTAAATGCTGTACTAAAACCTGTTCTCTCGAAATACTTAGAAGAACTACTAGGAGAACTACAGCGTAGAGAATTCCATGGCCAGCTCCTAGTAATGCAGAGTAGCGGGGGAGTAGCTAGTGTAGAAGAAGCTGTAGAAAAACCAGCAGCTTTTATCGAGAGTGGTCCTAGTGCAGGAGCAGTAGCCGTTGCCTACTTCTCTAGACTCCAGGGGATAAGTAAAGCTCTAGGATTTGATATGGGTGGTACAACTGCTAAAGCTTCAAGTATTATAGGCGGTGAACCTGAGGTAACAACACTATACGAAGTCGGCGGTAAGATGCACATGGGCAGACTAGTGAGAGGAAGTGGTTACCCGGTAAGATACCCCTATATAGATCTAGCAGAAGTAAGCGCAGGAGGAGGCACAATAGCTTGGATAGACGCTGGTGGAGCACTAAGAGTAGGACCTGTAAGTGCTGGTGCTGATCCAGGCCCAGCTTGTTATGCACGTGGAGGGAGAGAAGCTACAATTACTGATGCAAACTTAGTTCTAGGTAGATTGCCAGAGAAGCTAGCAGGAGGAAGAGTACCTATAAGGAGAGATCTAGCAGAAGAAGCAATAAAGAAACTCTCTGACCAGCTAGGCCTAGATGTTGTAGAAACTGCATGGGCTATAATTAAGCTAGCAAATACAGTGATGGCTAAAGCTCTAAGACTAGTAAGTATAGAGAAAGGCCATGATCCTAGAGAATTCAGCTTATATGCTTTCGGAGGCGCAGGCCCGCTTCATGCTGTTGAGCTGGGAGAAGAACTAGGTGTTAAAGAGACGATAGTACCTCCAGAACCAGGTGTTTTTAGTGCTCTAGGTCTTTTGTTTACAGATTATAAACACTATCTGCATGCGCCAGTAGTAAAGAGAGCTGATAAAGTAGCTGATAGAGAGCTCGAAGAGATATTCGAAGAGCTTGAAGAAAAAGCACATAGGATACTAGAATCAGAAGGCGTTAGAGTAAATAAGAGGATACTGAGGAGGTTTATCGAGGCCAAGTACTGGGGGCAGGGCTATACTCTAAGAGTCCCCTACATGGATAGCGTAGAAGCAACTACAAAAGCATTCCACGAACTACACAGAGCAAGGTATGGATTCAGTAGCCCAGAGGAGCCAGTAGAATATGTTATAGCTGCTGTCGAAGCAATAGGAGCTACTGAGAAACCAGTACTACATGTAGAGAAGATAAAGCTTAGAGGGAGAATAGTTGGTGAGAGAGAAGTATTCTTCGAGAAAGGCTGGGAGAAAACAACTATCTACCAAGGCTATCCTCAAATAGGCGAAGAACTAGTAGGCCCCGTAGTAGTCGAGTTACCAGATAGTACAGTACTAGTTCCACCAGGTTATGTACTTAGTATAGATAAATTCGGATCACTTCATATAGTCGGGAGAGGTGGCTAGATAGTGGTAGACAAGATAACAGTAGAAGTAATAAAGAATGCAGCAATATATGCCTCCGAGGAAATGGGTATTGTTCTAAGAAATACAGCTTATAGCCCGAATATAAAAGATAGACTAGACCATAGCTGTGCTGTACTTACACCCGATGGTAGACTAGTTGCCCAAGCAGAACATATACCAGTCCATATAGGTAGTATGAGTGTAGGCGCTTTCAACACTCTAAGATACCTCGAAGAAGAAGGAGAAGTACTAAGAGAAGGAGATGTAGTTGTAGTAAACGATCCATATATAGCTGGAACACACCTCAACGATATAACAATGATAAAACCAGTATATGTCGATGGAGATATAGTCGCACTAGTAGCAAATAAAGCTCACCATGTCGATGTAGGCGGTAGTGTACCTGGCAGCCTAGGTGGAGACGTAAGAGAACTAATACAAGAGGGAATAGTTATACCACCAACAAAGATAATGGAGAAAAACGAGCTAAAAAAAGATGTAGTAAGACTACTAGAGTCAAATGTTAGAACACCACACTACCTTAGAGGAGACTTAAAAGCACAGATAGCTGCTCTGAATGTAGGAGAAAAAAGAATACTAGAACTAGCTAGAAAGTATGGAGTAAAAACACTCCTAGAAGCATGGGAGGATATAATAGACTACACGAGTAGATACACTACTAGCATCCTCGAAGAACTAGGCGTAGAAGGCTCATATATCTTCGAAGACTACATGGAATGGGAGGAAGAACTCATAAATATAAAGCTAAAACTAGACATAAAGAAGAACAACATAATAGCAGACTATACAGGTACACACAGACAAGTAGATGCACCTATTAATGCAGTATATGGAGTCACAGTAGCAGCAACAACCTATGCACTAAAAAGCGTCCTAGACCCCGAGATGCCGATAAACTATGGCTTCCTAGAAGTAGTAGATATTAGAGTACCACTGGGAACACTACTGAATCCTAAAAAACCAGCTCCTGTATCTGGAGGAAACGTAGAAACAAGCCAGAGGATAGCAGATGTAGTACTAGGAGCACTAGCAAAAGCACTACCAGATAGAGTACCAGCAGCAGCTGCAGGTACTATGAACAATATAGCAATAGGAGGTAGAGGCTGGGCATTCTACGAGACAATTGGGGGAGGAATGGGTGGAAGACCTGGAAAAGATGGAGTAGATGCAATACATGTACATATGACTAATACACTAAATACACCTATAGAAGTACTAGAAACAGAGTACCCTATAAGATTCCTAGAATATAGTATAAGACCAGCAAGCGGTGGACCAGGCAAGTATAGAGGAGGAAATGGTATGAGGAGGATATTCAAAGTACTAGAAGATGGAGTAACACTGACAGTAACAGGAGAACGTAAGAAGACTAGACCATGGGGTCTAAGAGGTGGTAAACCTGGTACACCAGCTAGATATGCTGTTATAAAGAATGATGGTAGAGTAATAGAACTACCAAGTAAAGCTAGAATACTCCTAGAAGTAGGAGATACAGTAGTTATAGAGACACCTGGAGGAGGAGGCTATGGAGATCCCTGCGAGAGACCGAGAGAACTCGTAGAGAAAGATCTCAGAGAAGGACGAATAACACTAGAACAAGCAGTAAGAGAATACTGTTACAACCCCTAGAGCTAGACTACTCTATGGTATTTCTTCTCGATATAGTTTCCTCGTATAGGTATTCTGTAGCCACATCTAGGACACTTCTTGTCTCTCTCTAATCTATACTCTACAATACTGTATAAGTGTCTAATAATTAGCATCTTTCCACACTTAGGACACTTAGTCGATTCAAGCGATGGATCCATGACATTCCCTACATAGACATACTCTATGCCTATCTCTCTAGCTCTTTCTGCTATCTGTAGGAGTAGATCTATACGAGTAGGTGGTTCACTCCATCTATTCGCTGGATAGTATCTATTAACATGTAGTGGAGTCTCCGGCCCTAGTAACTCTATGTGCCTAGAGAGTACCCATTCTATGCAGTCCCACGTATCATTAGCTTTGGTGACTACTAGAAAGACCATCTCTACATGTCCTTCATTATCTAGTACATACTTAGCATTTCTGAAAACAGTGTCTGGGTTAGCTGCTAGTATCTTCTCGTAGGTCTCTGGGCACCCCTTTATATCGATACTATAGCCATCAACACCAGCATCTAATAGTTTCTCTAGAGCCCTTCTACTCATATAACCATTTGTTACGATCGTAGAATATAGTCCTCTCTTTCTAGCTTCTTCTGCTGCTTCTAGGATATACTCTAGGTGTATTGTAGGTTCGTTAAAACTACCACATATACCTTCATCACCTATCTTTACGGCTTTTTCTACCAGTTCACTAGGCTGGAGATAGACTCCTAGTAGGGGGTTTGGATCACGCTGAGACAAGTGGTAATTCTGGCACCATGGGCATCTAAAACTACAACCCCACCCGCTAAATGTTAGAGCTGTACTACCTGGCCAGTAGTGGAAGAAGGGTTTGATCTCGATAGGCCTACTCTCAACTGCACTTAGTACACCAAAATACTCTACGTAGAGTTCTCCATCGATATTTACTCTATTTCTACAGAAACCCCTCATCCCTGGGCCTATAGTACAATTCCTACTGCATACATTACATTCTACTAGCTTCTTTCCATGAATCTCTCTTATGTTCCATAGTAGTGCTTTTTTCCTAGATATCATGTATCTATACTTGCCCTCCACCTAGAGAATACATATCTACGTCCGAGATATCTTTGCCTGTACTTGTTTCTCGAGTAATGGTGCAGCAACTATGCCTATATATCCTAGCATAGCTGATCCTATGAGTAGATAGTAGGGTGTTTGTAGTAAGAGTAGCACTACTATGAATATAGATGCTGATATGAAACCGATTATACCATGAGATATCTGCCAGGAACGGATACTCTCCACGCGCCTAGATACTGTTAGTAGTCCTAGTAGTACTCCTATAGACAACCCTAGTAGCATCCAGAGAGAAATATATTCACTCTCTAGTACTAGAGAAGTAGATGCTAGTATAGTACATAGCAGTGCAGTATATAGTTCTTCTTTAACCCTAGCACCTGTCTTTCTAGAAACTAGCCAGTACAAATAAGACAATACTAGGCCAACAGCTACACCCCCAACTACATCTACAGGATAGTGTACTCTAAGAATAACTCTACTAGCTACAACACCAGCTATATGTACTACACCTATAGCTAGAGCTACTAAGCTACTAGTCTCTAGAAATAAGATAATCCAGAAACTAGTTGTAATAGCTGCATGACCACTAGGGAACCCAGGCCCACT
Organism: Pyrodictiaceae archaeon; assembly: GCA_027046525.1. Taxonomy (GTDB): domain Archaea; phylum Thermoproteota; class Thermoprotei_A; order Sulfolobales; family Pyrodictiaceae; genus JALTYD01. Next base: position 435 of record JALTYD010000027.1, on the reverse strand, counting down.
AGCATGTACTAGCCATTCACTAGCAGGAGGTCGTGGAGAATTAACTACAACTTTGAGTAGCCCAGTAGTAGATGCAACTAATAGTAAAGCAATGATAATTCTTAGTCCTCTATCTCTACCAGTGAGATTATATAGTGCTAATCCAACGACAATAAAGAAGTACTCTGAGCCTAGAAAACTAGTAGCTATACACAAGTCTATAGATTCGCGTATACACCCAGCAGAGAAATATGAGAGGATCAGAGCAAGTATGGATAGCAATAGTTTCTCTATCTGTGGTCTTGTTATCTTCATAGCTCAGCCCAGTTAAACTAGCTACTATAGCTAGTACTAACACTATGCATTACAGCTAATTATACGTATTGTAAATAGTAAGTATTATTAACATGTTTCTGCCAACTTATACCTGATTCTACGTAACGAGGTGCGTATATA
>JALTYD010000026.1 GCA_027046525.1 Pyrodictiaceae archaeon | reverse complement strand
CTCCATGTATATCTCTGCTATCTCTGGATCTACTGCTACAATATTCTCGTATTTTTCTACTAGATCTTGGACTAGATAGCCAGATGCTACAACTAATCCATCTACTTCGGCAACACGTTTTATATCTCTCAGAGTCTCCACCAGATCCCTAGTATGTATAGTTGATTCTTTAATCCTATTTCTATTGGCTAGAGTCTAGTCGCATACTACTAGACCGTAAATATTCGGTGCCCAGTTTTTTACCCCAGTAGAGCCTATGCTAGAACTGGTACGGTACTACGTAGTAAATTCTAGGTGGTGCATTTAAGTGGCTGATGAAAGTAGGAGAGATATACTCAAAGCTATAGCTGTTGGTGCAGCTCTAGCTGTTGTAGGAGGTGTAGCTGGCTATCTAGGCGGGAGGAAAACCGAGACCGTAACAAAAACTGTGCCGAAAGAGATAGTTGAGACTATCACTAAAACACTCACAAAGACTGAGACTATCACTATTACTCCTGGTGTTACACCCTCACCAACACCTACTACTACACCAGCTAAGCCTGTTCTGAAGACAGTTGTTGCTGGCCCCTGTAGATTCTGTGGTACTGGCTGTGGTGTCGAAGCACAGATACTAGTTGATCCTACTACAGGCAAGACAAAAGATATTGTTGCTATTCTCGGCAAGAAAGACTTCCCTGTGAATAGAGGCTCTCTATGTATCAAAGGCTTCTATATCCACAGGAGTATTGGGAGAGGAAATAATCCTACTGCTATGGAGCAGAGACTCAAGAAACCACTAGTATTAAAAGACTGGATAATACCTGGTAAGAATAGACCACCTATAACTCCAGACGAAATAGCTGAAGCACCTAGAGTTAGGAATAAGCAAGTATCTAAAAATGTACTAGCGAAAACAACAACTGTTGATCATATAAAGAACAATTATGTCGAAGTAGACTGGGATACTGCTATAAAATTCTTCACAGCTGTTATAGAATATGCTCTAAAGAAGTATGGACCACATGCATTTGCATACTATGGAAGTGGGCAACTAGGAACAGAAGAAAGCTATGCTATCAACAAGCTGACAAAAGCTGGTATACAGACTAACAACCTCGATGGAAACCCCAGAATGTGTATGGTCTCTGCTGTCGGCGGTTATATTACTAGCTATGGTGCTGATGAACCCGAGCTAAGCTACGACTATATAGATATACCAGAACCTGATACGGGTATTCACGCTGAGACATTCTTCTTAATAGGTACTAATACAGCAGAAGCACACCCAATAGTCTTTGGACGTATAGCTGGTGTTAAACAGAAATATCCTGATAGAGTTAGAGTTATTCTAGCAGATCCTAGAAAGACAGAGAGTGGCAAGATAGCAGATCTATGGCTACCTATTAGATGGAGCATGGATGTAGCTCTACTCCATACAATGGCATACATCCTAGCCTACGAGCTAGATAAGTGTAGAATCATAGACCTAGACGAGGGCAAAGTAGAATGTAACTTCGAGTACATAGACCTAAAGTGGCTAAAGAGACACGTAGACTTCGCACTACCATGGGATACTATTAAGACATGGAGTTTTACAGACTATAATACACCCGCACAAGATATGGGTGAACTAAATAGAGTATGGGATATAGGCTCTACAGCATCACTAGCTGGTAAGTATAAGTTCTTCCCAGCAGTAGGTAAGCAGTACAACTCAGAAGACGATGTAGAAAAAGACTGGTGGAGAGGTTTTGCTCTCTACCTAAAGTTCCTCGAACTATACAAACCAGTAGTTATGACAAAGCTCGTCTTCGGAGACGAGAAACCACTTATCTCGAGACAATTAGCAGAAGAACTAATAGCTCGAGGAGAACTACCTAGAGACAAAGTAGACTTAACAGGCACTGATCCCTACGTAGAGATAGATGCTGTAGAAGCTCTAAAACTAGCTGTTAAGTGGATGGCTAAGTCAAAGACTATAGCAGTATGGACTATGGGTGTCAACCAAAAAGTACAAGGTGTACACGCAGTAAATGCTCTACTCAATCTACTAGCACTAACAGGAAATATAGGTAAATGGGGTGCTGGTAGTCTAAGCCTAACAGGACAGCCTAATGCTTGTGGAGGTATTAGAGACCAGGGCGGTCTAGCACACGTACTACCCTATGGTAGACTTATAGCTAAGGAGAAAGCACGTAAACAAGTAGAAGATATTTGGAAGAATCTAACAAAAGAATACCTACTAGAGAGAGGCTTTACTAGTGGCGAAGCAGAAGCAGAAGCTGCGAAAGTAAAGATACACCCCAAGCCGGGACCCCACGTCGTAGAGATGTTTAGAAGAATTAGTGCTGGTGCTCTAAAAGTCGTATGGATTGTTGAAACAAATCCTGGTCAGAGTCTACCTAACTTGTTCAAATTCAGAGCAGGTATGGCTAAGCCAAATAAAGATGATCCAGCATTCCCATTCATAGCTGTAAGCGATATATATCCTACACGTACAACTGATCTAGCAGATCTCGTCCTACCAGCAGCTGCATGGGGCGAGAAAGAATTCAAATACGGTGGTACTGAGAGGAGATACGTCCATGCAGCATATCTACTAGAGCCTCTCGGCGAGAGTGTTGGAGATGCTGTAATATTCACTATGGTTGGTAAAGCTCTAGAAGATAAAGGATTAATACCTAGAGGACTAGTAAGTGGCTTCTTCCCAGAAGATGTTGATAAAGCAGCTAAAACAGCTGGTAAGAGCTGGGTACAATACGTTGTAGAGAAGAGTAGAGATCCTAGATGGCACGCAGAGTTTATCAACAGAATATGGGATCGCGATTTACTATCGCTTGTAAAGAATACCTATTATGACTTTACTTATGTGAAGAGAGAGACACTGAGAAAACTAGGAAATGGTTTTAGATGGCCATGGCCTCCACAGTACGCTACTAATCCAGATGTAAAAAGCAGATACGATAGATATAAGTCAGCTGGTAGATACGTATACCCCTATGATGCAATAATGCCTAAGCCAGACATAGTGAGGAAGATATACAGTGATGTAAAAACTATGGGTAATGATACAGCTAAAATAAAAGCATATATCGATGGTCTAGATGAGAACGAAGTACATAAAGTACATAAAGTTAAATGGCTTGGAAGCCTAGCTAACAACCCACCACTAATGCGCTGGGTACTAGGCAATCTAGTGGAAGAAATCGAAGATACTAGCTATAAGAGAGACGAGAAGCTGCCAAACTCGTGGTATGTTGTTTTCTACGCAAAACCTACTGGTAGAATGACACTATGGGCTAGACCATGGCTACCTGTCAAATATGATGAAGCTGCAAAAGAATTCAAAATAGTGAAACAAGTACAAGTAGACTATAGGAGCTTCAACCTAGATAGACTATGGAAAGGATCAATAGCAGTATTCGCAGATGAAAGAGGACCATTCGATGTAAAAGCAAAATATAGTGCTACACCACTCGGCGACCCCGAGAATGCTCTACGAGCATTAGAGACAAGGAGCTGGAGCGAAGTAGTAGCTGATAGAGCTTCTAGGAGAGACTTAGAAGCTCTATTCGCAATAGCACTAGCACCTGCAGAAGTACCAGGATTCGCAGTAAAATACAGACTAGAAACAGGAGAAACTATAACTGTTAGAGATGCAACAGGCTACGAACTAGTATCTACTCAAGGTAGAGCTCTAGAACACTGGCATACAGGTACAATGACTGGAAGAGTACCAGAAATTGTTAGAGTTAAACCAGAAGCATACGTAGAGATCTCAGTTAAACTAGCAGGAAAACTAGGTATTAGAGATGGCGACTGGGTAGTTGTTGAAAGTCCACGTGGAAAAGCAGTATTTAGAGCTAGAGTCTTAGATCCGAAGAAGAGACTCGGTGGTCCTAGAGTAGACTATGTATTCATACCTTGGTTCGATGAGAACAAGTTGATAAATGCTGTAACAATTGATACCTTCGATGTACAACCATACTTCTTCCAGCCAGACTTTAAGACAGCTGCTGCAGTAATAAGACCTGCAAAACCTGATGAGATACCTAGAGCAAAGACAGAACAGACAGCAGCTCCTAAGTACAGCTTACCTGTGTAAAACTCTCTGTCCTCCTTTTTTACTCAACCTATTTCTACTCCTACCACAGTCTATTTTATTTAGTGCGTTTAGGAGAAAAAATTGAAAAATACTAACTTTGCATATATAATACGGTCTACTGGTGCTTACAAGAAATGGGAGATAGTAGAAGAAGTAGGAGAGAATTTATAAAAACTAGCATCGCACTAGTCGTAGGTGCTTCAATAGCATCTATACTCCCTAGACTAGGTACCGAGAGCGATACTTCTATAGATAGTAGTCTATACTATGAAGATTTTGTACCAGATCCAGAAATTGATGGAGAAGAATTCATACTCTACTACGAAGCTCTAGGACTCATAGTAGAAAATAGAGATGGCGAGAAATGTCTCGCTAATCCACTACTAGGAGATAAATGTATAAGATACTTCAGACCATATACACCCAACAAGTACCTAGTTCTACCACCTGGTGCTGATCCAGAAACCTTCTATAGTAAGTGTATCCGATGCGGACTATGCTATTATGCATGTATACGAGCTGGTTATAATGCTATACGCCTGAAGAGTATAGGAGAAGATGGATTATTCAGAGCTGGAACACCAGTAGTATATAATCAGCTAGAATATCCATGTACTCTATGTATGGAGTGTACAAAAGTATGTCCAACAGATGCTCTAGAAGAAGTAGAAGAAAAAGATGTGAGAATGGGGATAGCACTTATAGATCCAGATCTATGCTGGGGATGGAATAGTGATTATTGTATAAGTTGTGCAAAAGCATGTCCATTTGCATCTGAAGTTTTCGAATTTAGCTATAGCGAGTGGGGTACTCATCCATACGTTAGACCTGATAAATGTACTGGATGCGGCCTCTGTATACCAGCCTGCCCAGTTGTAGGATCAGCTATCCATGTTCTACCACGCCAAGTATATTCTGAGTCTATATCTGATTTCAAAGAACTAGGCTTAGAATACCGAGACTATCTAGAGCTGATTAGGAGAGTAGAAGACGAAGATCCAGGCGCAGCTGTACTACGTGTTAGTATCAATATACACTACTTGCTCGAGAGGAGAAGAGCTAAGCCTCCAGAAGACTAGCTGGATCTAGGTGGTATCTATGTCTAGTATACCTACTAGGATTAAACAAGTACTAATAGGTACCCCCAGGAGAGGTAGATATACTCTAGCGAGGAGATTTCTACAGATTATAGTATTCTCTCTCTTCTCTATACAGCTAGTTATAGTATGGAAAATTGTTGAAGGTAGTCTAGCTAGTAGTAGATTTCTAGGGAGAATTCCATTTATCGATTTATTTGCTTTTGTAGAAGAAGTAGTCTCTTCAAAGACTCTCCCCTCTGTAGAATCAATAGTAGCTCTACTAGTTGTTGCTTCTCTATACTTCTTCCTTGGTAGAGCATTCTGTGGATGGATATGTCCACTAGACTTGATACTAGCTCTCTTCGAGAGAAAAATCTGGGAGAAAAACACTAAGTATACTCCACCACGTAGAATTAGAAAGAGAGAGATAGTAGTACCACTCGTAGTAGTAGCTATATATCTATTCTTATCATTTATCTACGGCTATCCTTTCTTCACAACACTATCTCCTATAGCTAGTACAACAAAACTCTCTAGTATCCTCATAGGAGTAATATACAATATACCAGGCGCAGTTATTGGACTTGTACTCGGATGGACTACTATACTACTAGGAGTAGTTGTACTTAATACTGTAGCTGATAGACTATTCGGAGTGAAAAGACTATGGTGCCGCTATCTCTGCCCAGTAGGATTTATCTATGGTGTATTATTCAATAAGAGTAGTTCTCTAAAAATATACGTTGATTCCCCAGAAAAATGTATCAATTGCATGTTGTGTAGTAATACATGCCCTATGTCTATAGATGTACATAGCTTTGTAAAAGAAAAACACGTAGATGATCTAAGATGTATCATGTGTGGAAGATGTATAGAAGTATGTCCTACTAGAGTATTTAGTTTCTCAACGAGGTTTAGGAGAAAATAAACACCTACTAGCTACTACCTAGTAGAGATTTTACTAGTTCTCTAAGAAACTTCTTTGTTGATTCATCCAACTCTATATATCCTTCTTCTATACCTCTCTCAATATACTCTTTCATTTCACTACTCCCAACAAAACTATAGACTACGTAAGCTTTCGTG